>JAIMBJ010000003.1 GCA_023511455.1 Bacillota bacterium | reverse complement strand
CCCCAGCCGCCACCGTAGCCGCCAAAGCCGCCCCCGTAGCCATCGCCGAAGCCACCATAGCCGCCTCCAAAGCCACCGCCGAAGCCACCATAGCCGCCACCGTAGCCGCCACCGCTATACGTCCAGCCCGTCTGGTTCAGCGAAACGGCGCCGCCACCCAGTATCTGGGCAATCGCCAGCGAGTCCAGGTGCTGTAACGTAATCTTTTCCGTCCGCACCTGTGGCAGGGAGGGTTCCTCGACCTGCTGCAGGTCCTGCCCAGAGGTATCAAAGGTCTCTACTCTCGGCGAGATGATGTACACGCCACCATCCACACGGTAGGTCAGCGGCGGGTTAGCCGCGCGAAGCACGGTCCGCAAGGCGGTCTCGAAAGTGACATCCTTCAGCGATACCGTGACATAGCCCTGAACCACCGACTCGTCCAGCGTGTAGTTATAGCCTGTGGCTCGGAACAGCAGTTTGAGAGCATCCGCAATGCTGGCGCTCTCCAGGTTCAGCGTCACTCTTGGTCCACCACCCGAAGTCGGTTCCTGTGCCACTGCAGACACAGTAACGCCAACGAGCACCAAAAGGCACGCCGCGATTCGCAAAGCTCGATGCATGAAGATAAACCTCCTCAAATGGTTTCGCTTACTATCCCGGAACTCCTTCTCCCCTCTTCACTTTCCGAAAAAAGTTGGACGGCAGAAGGATTGACTTTGGTTAGTATTCTTCCAAAAGTCCTGCACCACCAGGGGCACCACCCCCTGGCACACCCGGCATACCGGGAACACCACCAGGCACGCCACCGACTCCGGGGAAGGCACGTTGCACCGGTGTAATCGGAGCACCCAGTTTGACAGATATCTCCTGGGGCTTCTTTCCCAGCGTAGAGAGCACGACCTGACCCGGTTCGATGCGGGCTACTCGCAAACCGTCAATCGTATCGCCCGGCTTCACCACACGAGGCAGGTCACCTTGCGTCTCAATAATCGCTGCCACGCTTTGTCCCCACATAATGCCAGCCACTCGACGGTAGGGCTGGGGTGGCAGCACGTCTTCCTCTTCTTCACTGCGCGGTTTCGCCGTGGGCACCGGCTGCAGACGTACCGACGGAACCACCGACAGTATCGGAGGCTTGCTCACGTCTGCTTCCCAGGGCAAAGGCTTGAACGGGTCCACGCGGTACTTCGAGGGCGGCTTTCCTTCCCTGGGTGCTTCTGCAACCTGCTGCGGAGCGCCTCTGGTTCCGTAGCCCATTCCACCCGCCATAGGTCCGCCCATAGGTCCCATGGGTCCGGCTGTGGGGCCCATTGCGGGAGGCTGGTCCTCCAGTGTTTCAACGCGGGACGCGCTACCGGTCGGCGTAGTTCCAGCGGTCTGTTGTCCGCCACCGCCCATCAGCAGGAAGAGCGCGACTGCCACAATCAGCAACACCGCCACCGCACCGCCGATAACGATCGGTTTGTTCTTAGGGTCGTTGAGCCACTGTTGCATCGTCCCTCAAGCCTCCTTTAGTACTCTTCCACTCCTGGAACTCCCGCTCCGCCACCCAGAGCTGGTCCCGTCACGCCAGCACCGCCACCCACAGGCGGTCGCGACATGCCCCCGGGTGCTCCGGGAACCATTGGAGATCCCATCGTTGGGGCGCCCATCATCGGAGCTCCCATCGTCGGCGCGCCCATCATCGGTCCGGGCATACCGGGGGCGGTCATTCTGCCACCGAAGCCCATAGCGCCCATTCCAGCAAATCCGCCCATTCCAGGCGCGCCGCCCGCCGAGGGCAGTGTTGCCCCGGGCTGGTCGTTCTTTGCGCGAGGCAGAATGAACAGCGTGGCTGTGTACTGCCCAATCAGCTGAGGGCTGACACCGCTCAGTTGTAAACCGTCCACCAGTACCAGACGAGGGGCGTTGTTCCACCTCTCCACATGGCGCAGGATGCTCTCGAAGTCTCCCTGCACCTGAAACGTCCCCAGGGGAACAATCCATATCGGCCAGGGAAGCTGGTTCGGGTCCGTGGTCGGGATGCCGATAGCAAAACCTCCCAGGAAAATAACGTCCTGAGACCTGGATACGAAATCCTGAAGAACCTTTGCCGTTCTTTCCGGTTCCTTCCAGTAAGCCAGAGCCGCTTTCAGGCGGTCGGTCATGTCGATATCCGGCATTTTGGAACGCTCATATCGCGCCCACTTCAGCCGTGCCTCTTCCACCTCTTTCTTGGCATCTTCCAGCTGCTTCTTTGCCGCAGGGAGTTGTGCCGCCCGCTGGCTGGCAGCCTCTATCTGCGTGTCCAGGTTCTTGATTTCAGCCTGCGTGGGGCGTATCAGCACGAAGAAGATGCCCGACGCGATGACCACCGCCACCACGATGCCTATCACAACTACGTTTTGCAAAGTGAGCTTCGAAAGCATCCCCTGCCCCTCCTTAGTCCACAATCATACCACGCCCAGCTGCAGGTCCACCCATACCGGGTGGAGCACCCATCGGGCCTGCCATTCCCGGAGCGCCCATGGTCGGTGCGCCCATCATCGGTGGTCTGGAGCCTCCTGTGGGGCCCATCATAGGCGGTCCCATCATCGGACCCGTCATGCCGGGGGGACCCATCATGGGAGCGCCTGGCAATCCCATGCCCGCGCCCATGCCGCCAGTCATGCCCGGCACGCCGACGCCACCCAACGAGGCCATGAGCTGCTGCACCAGTTGCTGAACCTGATTTATCAGCGGCTCACGCAGGGTTGCCACCACCGTAAACACGACACCCTGCTGGGCTTGTTGCGCCGTGCTGCTGGCCGCCGCACCGGGCAATCCACCTGGCGTACCCGGTACTCCGGTAGGAGCGCCATACATTCCCGCGTAAGGCGTCGTGGGTGCACCATAGGCTCCTCCGAAGGGCGGCCCGCCCATACCGCCGAAACCGCCCGGACGGGCAGCAGTGCCGGTGGTGGCGCCGCCTGCAGCGCTCCACGAGATGCTCACGCCGGTAAACAGCGGGCACTGCAGCATCACCTGCAGGTAGCGAGCCATTTCGTCCAGGTCGCGGGTAACTGCCTGTGCCTGCAGGGTTATCCCCTGTGCCACGCCCAAACTGCCGTATCGCACGCTGTCGATGGTCCACCGGCGCACCTCACGATACAGCTTGGGGTACTGCTTGTTGGCGCGAAATATCTCGTCGGCCAGCTGCGCGCGGGTGAGCAGCGGAGCCACCAGCGCTTTGGTATTTCGCGCTTCCTGTTCGGTTTGCTCCACCTGCCTGACGATAGCCTCTTGCTGCTGCAGTTCTTCCGACTTTTGCGACTTGAGGTTGACAAGGCTCAGCTGCCAGGCAATCAGCCCCCCCGCCAAGGCGAGCCATACCACCACGAACACCGCAAACCACGCTCGCTTTTTACGCGGTTCGTAGATGTTGGATGGTAACAGGTTCAATTTCAACATGGTTCACTCCCTCCGGATGCCTAGTCAATCATATCCCGGATTGCCAAGCCAATGGCGACCGGCAGTAGCGGCGCCACCTCTTGCAGATAGGGCATGGTGTAACGGCGCACCAGAGCCTCCTGATGGGTCAACGGGTCTGCGACGCTGACCGGTATGCCCAGCTCCTGTGCCAAAAACTTGTCCAGGTTCTTCATCCGGGCTGTGCCACCGCACAGCACGATTTCATCAATGCGCGCACCCTGCACCCGTCCCCGGTAGAACTCCAGCGAACGGCGCACTTCCGCAAGAAAGTCTCCCAGAACAGGAGCAATCGCGTCAAACACTTCGATACGCAGGGGGTCTGTTTCCTCCGGCTCTACGGGAGCAGGGGTTGCAGGCTCTGCAGGTTGCTCCTGCGAAGGTTCGGCTGGCTTTTCCTCTTCCACATCAAAGGTTGGCTCCCCAAAACCCGATGAGAAGTCCACCATACCAGCCGAGGGCGGCTGCGAGAAGTCAATCATGCCTGTGGGCGCACCAAACTCGGTTCCGTACGTAGGAGCCGCTCCAGATGGACCAAGCCGCTCCAGCAGTACCGCCGCGTATTCCCGCTTCAGTTTCTCTGCGTGAGCAAAACGCTCCCGCGGGTCGGTACCCTCCACCCGATACGCCAGCGAATCCACGATGGCCTGAGTGAAGTGGTTACCCGCGATGGGAATGGTGCGCGGCAGACGCAATACTTTGCCCGCAAATACCCCCATATCGGTGGCAGTTGCCCCCACATTGAGAAGCACTACTGTTTTGTCCTGATACTTTTCGGGTTGCAGACCGATAATGGTGCGAGCGGTCGCCAGCACCTGAACATCGATGGCTACGGGGTCGAGCTGAGCGGCAAACAGCGCCTTGACGACAGCATCCACCACGTCCTGCTGTGCCGCGGCAAGCAGTACCTCCATGTTGGGGTCATTGGGGTCGGAATCGGGGCGTTCTATCACCGCATAGTCCGTCACTACATCGCCCTGAGCGGCAAAGGGAATGTGTCTCTCCACCTCCCATGCCATCGACTTGTCCAGCTCAGCGGGGGTCATCTTGGGCATTTCGATCACGCGCACGACCAGCCCGCTTTGTCCCGGCACCGAGGTAACTACCTGCTTGGTAGCAATGCCTGCCTGGGTGAGCAATTGCCGAATGGCTTGACCAAGAGCCTGCGGGTCCTGGATATAGCCGCTTTCGTCAATCACCCCTTCCGGTGTCGGAGCGACGCCTACCGCGTTAATCTGCACACCCTCTTTAGTAGGACGTACCTCTGCCACCTTCATCAGGGTGGTGCCTACATCCAACCCCACGATGGGTCCTGTCACTTTTCGGGCACGTGCCATTCCTTAATCTCCTCCTCCCCTGTGCAACCTATTGTAGCAGGTCGCCAGGGGGCTGTCAACGATTTCCCTCCCAGTATAAATGCGACGGAGCGTGTGTTTATTCCTTTTCGCCATGCACCAATTTCCCTCCTGCTGCGCGTTCTTTAGACGCTCACACCGTTCTTTTCGTTACTGGCTGCGCCATCCAACATCCTGCTTTTTACTCGGCAACACTGCATATTATCCTTACGCATCTCTGCGTCCTAGAGTGCCATCTCCCATCCGTCGTACGCAACCTCTATTCCGTGCGGTCGGCAGAAGGCTTCCAGTTCCTCGTGCAGCGGTTTGCCGTTGTGCGAAAAATGAGTAACTGCCCAGCGCGTGTTGGCGTGCGCCGTCCCCATGGACAGCAGGCGAGCCTTCAGTTGAAGCACTTCACTTAGCCCCAGGTGCGTATCGTAAGGTGCCTCCACAAACGCTTTCGTGCATTCCGCAATCACCGCATCCAGACGCACCCCCGACAGACAACGCCATGTCGCATCGCGATACCAGCCTGTATCGCACATATACAGCAGCGTTTTCTCGCCATCGGAGACAATGTAGTTGAAACACTGCTCGTCCTCGCGGTGGTGTGCCAGTACAGATATCGCCGTGTAACGGTCTACCTCGTATGGGGCGAAGGGCTGGAGCACCCGCACGTCCAGTGCACTGCGCACCTCGTCCGAGGCGTAGCTCAGCGCACGCGCCAGTCCATCGCTGCCGTAAATCGTCAGAGGCAAGTCGCGACGGGCAAAAGCCGGTAGCAGGTAGGTCAGCTCATGTAGTGCGAGATGGTCCTCATGGGTATGTGTGATGAGAAGATGCTGCAACCGCGACAGGTCTAAACGGTAAGCCAGCACGTGGTGCAATGTATCCGGCGGCAGGTCAATCTTCAGGGTGTTATCGATGAATATGGAGCTGCGCGTACGCAGGTCCTTACCACCTCGCTCACGCGCAATACGACACACCTCACATCCACAAAACAGCCCCGGCACGCCTTCTGCTGCCGCTGTACCGAGAAACAGCACTCTCAACGAATTTCCTGTTGCCTCCTCGCACTGATGTGTCCACAAGACCTTTCTGCAGGATACCCCAAAACATCATTCCATTGCTCGCCTGCAACTTTCGTCACCACATCGCGTGTTCCCTTCTACAGAAGGAGGAAATATCCCGCAGGGCGTAAGCATCAGTATGACACCTGCGGATATGGTGGTTATACTGAACCCCGCTGCCGGGCGATATCGCGCCATGCGCCATCAGCAGACTCTGGAGAGCCTTCTGCAACAGGCAAGCAGCCACACCGGGATGAAATGGCGCATGGTAAGCACCACTCGAGTCGGGCAAGCCACCGAACTGGCAAGGCAGGCGGCAGAGGAGGGAGCGTCACTGGTGGTGGCTGCCGGTGGCGACGGTACCTGCGGCGAGGTGGCGAATGGCATCGTGGGTACGCCCGCTCGGCTGGGTATCCTGCCGCTGGGCACCGGGAACGACTTTGCCCGCTGCACAGGCATTAGTGAGAATCTGCAGACGGCGGTCGAGAACCTTTTCACCGGCAAACCGCGCCGCGTAGACCTCGGCTGGGTAAACGGCAGGTATTTCATCAATATCGCAGGATGCGGTTTTGACGCTGCGGTAGCAGAGCGGGTAAACCGCGGGTTCCGTTTCCTCAGCGGCACTGCCGCCTATATCGCAGCAGTTGTCCACACCATTATCACTTTCAAGCCCCCACACATGCGAATCACAATGGACGACGAGGAGGTTCATCTGCGCGCCCTGTTATGCACGGTAGCCAATACCCAATCGTATGGTGCTGGGATGCGCATTGCCCCCTATGCACAGATAGATGATGGCTTGCTGGATGTGTGCATCGCTCAGGTGGTCAGCAAACTGGAGTTCCTTCGCGTCTTCCCGCGCGTTTACAGCGGCACTCACATCTTTCATCCCCGCTTTCTGATGCGAAAGGCTCAGAGGGTACAGGTGGAAAGCACCCCGCCAGCGCCTGTGCTGGTAGATGGCGACGTGATGGGCACCACACCCGCCGAGTTTCGGGTGTACCCTGCCGCCATCGAGGTCATCCTGCCTGCGAAGTAGTCTTCGGTGCGCCCTGGTCTCTTCAGAATCAAAGCTACGATCATCTTGTAAGTGCCTCGCATTTTTCTATTAGCTGTAGTAAAATGGAATCGTACAGGTTTTGTCTTGCGTATTATTCCGTAGTAATGGCAAATCACCTGCGAGGAGGATGCATCATGCGAACGTTCGGAATCACCTTGCTCGTCGCGCTGTTTGCGGCAGCGGCATTTGCCGGACCGCAGAAGCCTGCGGCAACGAGTGGGCTGACCTGCCCCGTGTCGGGGGAAGCGGTGAAGGACCTGAAGAAGGCGCCCAGCGTGCAGTATGAAGGAAGGACCATCTACCTCTGCTGCCGACGGTGCGTGAGCGAGTTCAACAGCAACCCCGCTAAGTACGCTCCAAAACAGGTCGTAAAATGTCCGGTGGGCGGTGAAACGGTCAAGGACCCGGGCAAAGCACAAACCGCCACCTACAAAGGGCGAACCTACTACTTCTGCTGCCCGAAGTGCAAGCCGGAGTTCACAAAGAACCCCGAAAAGTACGTCAAGCAGGCAAGCAGGCCGGCCAGCACGTCCCCCACGCGCCACGGAGACCACTCGCACTAGGAGGCAACCGTGAGGACGCTCCTGCACTTCGTTCAAAAGCACTGGGGTACACTACTGTTTCTGCTTGTGCTTTATGTGGTCACGCACTACGTCGTGCGCACCAGACGTCCGCCTGGCTCGATGACGGTCATCGAGGCGCAGGCGATGGACATGTCTCAGACGGCGACGCCCGTCGGCGCCGCGCCGGTGGCGACGGAGAAGGCGCGGTTCTCCCTGTTCACGCCCACCGTCACCTACACTGGCACGGTTGTCGCCTATAACGATACATCAGTGGTCGCACGCACGGAAGGCTGGCTGGTGGAGACGAAAGTCTACCCCGGTGACCGCGTGCAGGCAAGGCAATTGCTGGCTCAGCTGGACACGCGCGAGCGTTCGGCCCGTTTGCAGGAAGCGGAGGCGGCGGAGACAGTCGCCCTCTACGAGCGCGAGGCGATGCAAAAGACTGTCCAGCAGGCGCAGGAAGAGCTGCGTCAGATGCAACGCCAGCGCGACGCGGCTGAGGCGATGGTGCAAAAGGCACAACAGGAGCTGGCCTTTGCACAACAGGAGATGGAAATCGCCCGTACCGAGCGCGAGGAGATGGCTGCAGAGCTGGATGCCGCGCGAGCAAACCGAGCCTACTGGCAGGCAGAGGATACTCGCGCCGAACGATTGCTGCGGGCGGGCGCTATCTCGCTCGAAGAACGCCAACGCACGCAAGCGGAGGCGGCTCGCGCCCTGGCAGAGCTGAACCAGGCGCAACTGCGCCTCAATAAAGCAGATCTGCGTATCAAACAAGCACAGGCGATGGTGCAGTCGGCGCAGGCGCAGTACCTGCAGGCGCAACGGGAAGCGCAAGCCATGCAGGCAGGTGTGCAGCGGGCACAGGCGGCACTCGAAACAGCCCGCGCCCAGTGGATGCGCGCCTCCGCCATGCACCGGCAGGCAAACGCCGCCAAACAGGCGGAGTCCATCGTGTTTGGCTACACACGCATCACTGCCCCGGTGTCCGGCGTGATTACCGAACGGCTCGTCAGCCCGGGCACGCTGGTGACGCCGGGCACGGTGCTATTCAAGCTGCAAACTATCGACCGTGTACGCCTCCAGGCGAACGTTGCGGAGGCGGACATCGCCAGTATCCGCGTCGGCAACCCGGTCACCGTCACTCTGCCCAACGACCCCAGCTTCCGCCTGAAGGCGCGGGTTACCTCTCTGTTTTCCGCAGCCAGCCCCGACAGCCGAACTGTTACCGTCGAAGCACTGGTATCCAATCCCAATGGTCGTCTGTTACCCGGGCAATACCTTGTGATGGAGATTGCCAAAGGGAAAGCCCGCCGTGCCATCACTGTTCCTCTATCCGCCATCGGGCGCGACGTGAAGGGCAACCCCTTCGTTTGGGTGGTCCGGCAAAACCAGCAGGAGGGGAAAAAGACCACTTATACCTGCGTCATGCACCCCGAGGTGCAATCCGAAAAGCCGGACAGATGTCCCAAGTGCGGGATGGATTTGGTGCCCAAAGAGCGCGGGGGCAGGTTCACGGCACATCGGGTGAACGTGGTGCTTGGCGACAATGACGACAGGCGGGTGGAGATTCGTTCCGGGCTACGGGAGGGCGACGAGGTCATTTACCGGGGGCACGAATACCTCAACGAAGGCGACCCTGTCAGCCCAGTCGAATGGGGTGTTGAAGCACCTGTCCGCCTGCCCGAACCCGCTGGCGAGATGCCCGAAATGCAGCACCAGCACTCCCCTGCCAAGCAAGACACGTCGGAGGCTCCGCTCCCAGCCAACGGGAAAACCGTCTACACCTGCTCCATGCACCCCGAGGTACGCTCCGACAAGCCGGGCGACTGCCCTAAATGCGGTATGAAGCTCGAGCCGAGGCGAGGAGGACACTCCCACTGATGCAGGAAGGAAACTCGTCTTCCCCACAAACGGCGGCATCTGGGTTCAACATCTCGCGATGGTCTATCGAGCATCCGTACGTCGTGATCGCCTTCTACACCGCGATGGTGATCCTGGCTGTTATCGCCATCGGCTTCTATATGCCCCGCCGCTTCATGCCGTATGTCCAAAGTCCCATGATTGGAATTGTCTCGATGATGCCCGGACTGAGCGCCCAGGAAATGGAGATGTACATCTCCAAACCGACCGAGGAGCGGCTTATCAATATCCCGGGAGTGCGCTACATTCGTTCCACGTCTCAGGAAGGCTTCAGCATTGTCTCGCTGGAGTTCCCCTACGGCACCGATATAGACAAGAAGCTGGTGGAAGTGCAGGCATTGCTGAACGTCATTCAAGCCGACCTGCCCATGACCGGTGCCAACCTGAAGCCTTCCTGGGTACTGAAGATTGACCCGCTGAACCTGCCGGTGCTCTCCCTTGCGCTGACGGGCGACCACCGCTGGGACATGAAACGCCTGCGTGAACTGGCGGACAACGAGATTTCTAACCGTCTCAAGGCGGTCAGCCCCGACATCTTCACCGTACAGGTGTTTGGCGGTTATCGGCGACAGATCCAGGTGATTGTGGACCGCAAGAAGCTGGCGGCGTACGGCATCTCCATCACGCAGCTGCGCGACGTACTGGACGCCCACAATGTGGCAAAACCAGCGGGCGCGCTCACAGCAGGCACAGATGAAGAGATTGTGCGCCTGGATACGCTGGGGCGGGATGCCGATACCATCGCCAACTACCCGCTGACCGGTGTGAATGGACGGGTGGTCTACGTCAAGGACGTGGCGAAGGTGGTGGACACCTTCTACGAACCGCGTAGCGGCTATCATCACTACTACCGCGTCGGCAATCAGGCGAAGGTGGATGAAGCCATTGAGATTAGCATACTGCAGTCGCCCGAAGCCTCTTCGCCCAGAGTCATTCGCGCGGTCATGCGCGAAGTGGAACGCCTCGAACGCGACTACCCCGGCCTCAAGTTCCGCATTGCCTACGATAACAGCGCGTTTGTCGGCGTTCTGTTGAGTAACATGTTCGAAGAGCTGGGTTTAGCGGTTCTGCTGACGGGCATCGTTGTGCTGCTATTTCTCGGCAACTGGCGGGGAACTCTCATCGCGATGACCGCTATCCCCGTCTCGCTCGCGATGGCGCTGCTCGCGCTCATCCCGATGGGCATGACGCTCAACTCCAGCACCCTCATTGGTCTGCTCATCTCTATCGGACGTTTGGTGGACGATGCTATTATCGATGTGCACGCCGTGGAACGACACCTGCGCATGGGCAAAGACCCCAAGACCGCCGCCGTGGACGGCATCACCGAGGTGCGCCTGGCGGTGGCCGCCTCTACCTTGATGCTCATCCTCGCGCTAACGCCCCTGCTGTTTTGCGGGGGCATCGTCGAGCTGATGTTCGTGGGACTGGTCTGGCCGCTCATCTTCGGGCTACTGGCTTCCTTCCTCGTGTCGCTGACCCTGACCGCACTCATGGCGGCATACCTGCTCAAGCCGCACGATGACCCCGCCGTGCAGCGAGAACGGCAAGCATGGCTCTACCGAAAGATACTGCAGCCATTCCAAAACCTGTTAGACCGCACCGAACAGGGTTATGGCCGGTTGATCGAATGGATGCTCAAGAATCGTTTTGCGAACCTCGCCCGAATCTTCTCCACCATCATCATCGGCTTTGGTTTCTACTATTTCATCGGCTCGGAGATGATGCCTCTGGCGGACGTGGGACAGGCATACATGACGCTGGAGATGGAGCCCGGTGCGTCCTACGCCGCCACTGAGAGCGCGGTGCGTCAGATCGAACGCATCATGGAGAAGTACCCCGAAATCCAGCACGCCTCCATCGAGATTGGCTTCGAGGGTGGACCCGGCTACACCTCAGGGGCATACTTTAACGGTTACTCGATGGGCATGACCAATGGCGCAGTAGCCATGCTTACCTTCACCGATAAGGACACTCGCAAGCGCGACATCTGGACCATTATGGACGGCATCGTGGCGGAAGCAACCGCCACCATTCCGGGCATCCGCCGCCTGCAGATTAAAGAGATGGGGTCTGACGTGATGGCCTCCTCCGCAGCTCCCATCCAGTTGCTGGTGTACGGACCCGATTTGAAAATCGTGTCCATGCTGGCGGAGCAGGTCGCGCACATCGCCCGCACTCAGGTGCCCGACATCTATCAGGTCGCCACCTCGTGGGCGATGGAGAAGCCTACCTATCAGATACAGGTGGACGCCCGTCGAGCGGCGGAGTTGGGACTGACCCCTGCCGAAATCGCCGAGCAGGCATATTATGCGTTGCGGGGAGGGTTCACTACCGAGTTCTTCCGCATGGAGAACAAGCGTCAAACCACCATCCTCATCCGCTATGATGAGAAAGACCGCCTCTCCCCCTCCGATATCGAGCAGCTGAGCATCACGACCGCTGACGGCAGACAGGTGCCTCTTAAAACGGTCGCCCGCGTCGAGTATCGCGAAACCCCTACCCTGATCGAACGCGACAACTTCCGGCGTGTGGTGAGCGTCATGGGTTACTACCGGAAGGCAGACTATGTGCCCCCAGGGCGCGAAGGGGAACAGGTGCGCAATCGCCCGTCGATGGACGTGGCGATGGATGTGATGATGCGGGCGCAGATGCAGCTCAACTGGCCTCCCGGTTACGGCATCGAAGTGCGCGGCGATATGACGCAAATGATGGACAGCTTCCGCCGACTGCTTCAGGGGTTGATGCTGGCAGTGGTGTTCATCTTTCTGGTGCTGGTGGCGCAGTTCCGGGGGTTCCTCCAGCCGGCGCAGATGGTGTTCTCGTTGCCGCTGGAACTGTCGGGCGTGTTCTTTGCCCTGTGGCTAACCGGGCAAGCCTTCAGCTCGGTGTCCATTATGGCGGTCATCGTGCTTACCGGCATGGACATCACCACCGCCATCCTGCTGATTGACCTCATCATGCGCTATCGCGACCAGGGCATCCCGCGCAACAAAGCAGTCATTCAGGCGTGCCCGCAGCGATTGCGCCCCATCCTGATGACTTCACTCACCACCATCATCGCCCTCTCGCCAGTGGCTTTCGCGCCGCCCACCGGAATAGATGCCTATCAACCGCTGGGCACCGTCATCATTGGCGGGTTGATTGCGGGCACGGTGCTGACCCTGCTGGATATCCCCATCATGCACACCCTCGTGGACGATGCGGTGCGATGGTGGCTGATTAAAGTGCGGCGGCGCGACCCTGCCTCCTTACCGCCGGTGGAGTAAATGATTCTCTACCCCACCGGCGCCGCCTCTTTCGCCTTACGGCGGGTGCGGGTGCGCTTCGCGCCGTTGGTGGAGATAGCAAGCGACTCTTTCAACACCTCGTCTATGGTGTCCACAAACACGAAGCGCATCTGTGTGCGCACCTGCTCCGGCACATCTTCGACGAGGTCCTTCTTATTGCGTGAGGGCAATATCACTGTCTCGATACCTGCACGGTGCGCCGCCAGTACCTTCTCCTTAATGCCACCGACCGGCAGCACCCGTCCAGACAGCGTGATCTCTCCTGTCATCGCCACGCGCGGCTTCACACACCTGCCCGTAAGCAGTGATGCCAGCGCAGTTGCCATCGTGATGCCTGCCGAAGGCCCATCCTTCGGTATCGCCCCAGCGGGTACGTGGATGTGAATATCATGCTTCTCGAAGAAGCTGGGGTCTATGCCCATCTCCTTTGCGTGGCTGCGGATGTAGCTCAGCGCGGTCTGCGCCGACTCGCGCATCACGTCGCCCAGCTGGCCGGTCAGCAACAGCCCTTTGTTGCCCGGCATCAGCGTGGCCTCCACGAACACGATGTCCCCACCGACGGGCGTCCACACCAGCCCAACCGCCACACCGGGCTGCGAGGTGCGCTCGGAAATCTCTTCGAACTCGAAGCGGGGCGCGCCAAGAAACTCCTCCACTTTGGCAGCGTCTACCACCACCTTCCCGGTCTCCCCTTCCGCAAAGCGGCGCGCCACCTTGCGGCACACGGAGGCGATTTCCCGCTCCAGATTGCGCACCCCTGCCTCGCGCGTGTAACCCCGAATAATGGCGCGGATGCCCTCCTCTGTCCACTGGATATGCTCTTCCTCGTTCAGCCCGTGCTCCTGCATCTGGCGTGGGATGAGGTGGCGCTTCGCAATCTCCAGCTTCTCATCCTCAGTGTAACCGGGGATTTCGATGACCTCCATACGGTCGCGCAGCGGCGGCAGGATGGTATCCAGCACGTTGGCAGTGGTGATGAACAGCACCTTCGAAAGGTCAAAAGGCACATCCAGATAGTGGTCGCGGAACTGGCTGTTCTGCTCGGGGTCCAGTGCTTCCAGAAGCGCAGCGGACGGGTCGCCGCGGAAGTCCGCCCCTACCTTGTCTATCTCATCCAGCATAAAGACGGGGTTGTTGGAGCCTGCCCGTCGGATACCCTGAATAATCTGTCCGGGCAGTGCACCGATGTAGGTGCGACGGTGTCCACGAATCTCCGCCTCATCGCGGATGCCGCCCAGTGAGATACGCACGAACTTCCTGCCCAGCGCACGAGCAATTGAGCGACCTAAACTGGTCTTCCCCACGCCCGGCGGACCCACCAGACACAGGATTGGCTGGCGCATGGTGCCTTCGGTCTTGAACTTGCGCACCGCGAGATACTCCAGAATACGCTCCTTGACCTTCTCCAGCCCGTAGTGGTCTTCGTCCAGCACCTGTCGCACCTGCGAGATGTCCAGATTGTCCTCGGTGGAGATGCTCCAGGGCAGCGCGACCATGGTCTCGATGTATGTGCGCGCGACGGTGTATTCGGGCGAAGCAGAGGGGATACGCGACAGCCTGTCCAGCTCGCGCAGAGCCTCTTTCTCCGCCTCGGGAGGCATCTTGGCTTCGGTAATCTTCTGGCGCAGCTCCTCGATCTGCGCCATGTTCTCGTCCATCTCGCCCAGCTCGCGCTGGATGGCTTTGAGCTGTTCACGCAGGTAGTACTCGCGCTGTGTCTTGCTGAGCTCCGAATGCACCTCCGACTGCAGCTTGCTGCCCAGCTCCAGCACTTCCACTTCTCGCACCAGCATCTGCAGCAACAGGCGCATTCGCTCCTTAAGGTCAAAGGTCTCCAGAATCTTCTGCTTGTCAGCGATAGAGACAGGCAAATGCGCCGCGACCAGGTCGGTCAGTACATGAGGCTCGGTGACGTTGAGTGCGATGCCCTCCAGCTCGTCAGGAAGGTTCGGCGACAGCTGCACCACCTTCTGGAAAGCGGCGGCGATGTTCCGGCGCAGTGCCTCAATCTCCAGGCTGTCTTCCTCGCTGATTTGTGTCGGCTCCTGTACCACGCGCACCCGCACGCGCAGGTAGGGTTGCCTCTGCACTGCCTCCAGTATCTCAATACGGCTGATGCCCTGAGCAATCAGGCGGATGCCATCCGGCATTTTGCCCATCATGCGGATGACCACCGCCGTGCCCACCCGATACACATCATCCAGCGTGGGGTTCTCGACGGTGGGGTCTTTCATCGCCACCACACCGATAATCCGGTTGCCTCCCACCACCGAGTCGTCGATGAGTTTGATGGAGCTCTCTCTGCCTACAGCGATGGGCACGATAAGCACCGGAAACACCACCGTATCCCGAAGTGGTAGGAGGTTCAGCACTTCCGGGATTTCCATCCGCAGGTCCTTCTCGTTATCGCTGCCCGGCGTGACTGGGGTCTCTACGTCTGCCATATTGCCTCCCTCGCTTTCCCTCCGCTATTCACTCTCCCGCTCGCTTTCGGTGATGGGAATACGTCGGATAGCCGGTGTTTCTTCCTGGATGCTCTTGGGAAGACGCACTGTCAACACACCGTTACGATAGGTAGCAGAGATATTGTCGCGGTCGATGGGTATATCGGGCGGCAACGTGATGTGGCGTTCAAACGGACCGTAGTAGATTTCCAGTTGATAACACCGCACGCGAGCGCGACGTTCTTCCTCATCTTCTGCCCTGATGCCCGAGATAACCAGCACCCTGTTATCGGCGGATAGCGAGACGTTGATTTTTTCGGGCTGAACACCGGCGATTTCCGCTTTCACCACCAGCGCCTCTTCGGTTTCACAAATGTCGGCTGCCGGTTGCCAGAACCGCTCCGCCGTGCCCAGCGGTCCAAACACGCTGAGCAGGGCTTCGTCAGATAGCCTTTGCATTTCCATCTCCATCTGTCTCAAGATGTCGCGATAGTTCCGAAACACCGCCTACCCTCCCTTGCCGCTTTCTGTGGATTGCTTGCTGTTCATGTGTCTGCGCACTCGTGCCAGGGCGCGCTGCACGTTCGGGTCGTTGCTGTTCTGGCGGAGCACCGCGCTCCAGTGTTGTTCTGCCTCCTTCCATTTGCCCTGCCGTTCCAGACAGAACCCGATCATCCGCTGCACATGAAAGTCGCTCGGCGCAAGGTTGTCTGAACGGCGTAACCACTGCAATGCAGGCTCCCATTGGCGGTGCACAAAGTAGATTTGTGCAATCCGGTAACAGTAGCGTGCCTCATTCTGCGGGTCCTCTTTGATGGCGCGCTCGTACTCCGCGATGGCGGCATCCATTCCGCGAAACTGCTCGTACATCGCCGCCAGCCCTTCCCGCGCTTCCACAAAGTGCGGGTCCAGCTTCACCGCATTCTGCATGTGGCGCATGGCGGCTTCGTGCTCGCCTTCGTGGTGTGCTCGCTCACTCAGGGCGAATTCCTCGTTGGCACGTGACTGTGCGCTGCGTAGCATGCCTGTCTGACGCAGTAACAACGCTCCAGCGATAAGCACCGCGCCCAGTATCGCCAGCACCAACGCACGTTTGACCGATGGCTCCCTCATGATAGCCCTCCTTCGGGTCTGACCGGAGGCGCCGCTAAATCTCCATCACTACCGGTATGACCACGGGGCGACGCTTCAGCCGCTGCTTGACCGCCCGCGTGACTGTACTGCGCACATCGGCGCGAACCGCATCCCAGTCAGTCACCTCTGAAATGTCCAGCTCTTGCAGTTCGGACAGCACCTGCTGCCGTAAGTATTCGACGAACTGCGGCTCTTCCTCTTCACTCACCGCCATTCCGCGGATGGTCACGTCGGGACCAGCCAGTATCTCGCCGGTCTCCTTATCGATGCTCACCACCACCAGCACCAGTCCGTCCTGCGCCAGATGCTTGCGGTCGCGCAGCACGACGTCACTGATGCCGCTGTTGCCGCCGCTATCCACCAGCACCCTGCCTACTGGAACCTTTTCACCGAACTTCGCGCCCTCGGGGTGCAGGTAGAGGGTATCTCCCAAATCCATCAGGAAGATATTCTCTGCGGGGATATGCATTTCCCGCGCCATCCGCGCATATTGTACCGCCATTCGAGGCTCGCCGTGCATGGGGATGACATACTTCGGACGCACCAGCGCCAGCATCATCTTCAGCTCTTCCTGATAGGCGTGCCCCGAAACATGTACAGGTTGCATCGGCGGATAGATGACGTTCGCCCCCTTGCGAATCAGACGGTTCACCGTGCGCCACACGAGGCTTTCGTTGCCCGGTATCGGGGTGGCGGAGAGGATGACGGTATCGCCCGGCTCAATCTGCACCGCCTTATACTCGTCGCGCGAGATGCGCGTCAAAGCGGAGAGAGGTTCTCCCTGTGCGCCTGTCGCCAGAATGACCAGCTGTCGCCCCTCGTATTGACCAATCTGGTCGGTGCGGATGAGTGTGTCCGGCGGCAGCCACACATAGCCCATTTCGATGGCGATGTCCAGGTTCTGCTGCATACTGCGCCCCAGCACTGCCACTTTCTTGCCGTAGCGTGCAGCGGTATCCAGCACCTGCTGCATCCGGTGGATGTTGGAGGCGAACATGGTGACGATGATGCGCCCCGGCGCCTCGCGGAAGATGCGGTCATATGCTGCGCCCACCACGCGCTCGGAAGGCGTTACCCCCGGTTTCTCGGCGTTGGTGCTGTCGGAAACGAGGGCTAATACCCCCTCCTCGCCCAGCTGCCCGAACCGCGCGGCATCGAAACGCCACTCATCAATCGGCGTGTGGTCGATCTTGAAGTCGCTCACGAAAACCATACGCCCTATCGGTGTCTCGATATTCAGCGCAACCGTTTCGGGGATGCTATGGGTCACCCGCACCGGTTCCACATAAAAAGGACCTATCGGGATACGGTCTCCGGGCGCGTATTCGCGCAAATCCAGCTGGGAAAGTGGGAGCCGCTCACTCAGTTTGGCGCGCACCAGCCCCAGGGTTAAGCACGTACCCCATACAGGCACATTCATTTCCGCAAGCACATAGGGCAATGCACCGACATGGTCTTCATGCCCATGAGTGAGTACGATGCCCCGTACCCTGTCGGCATTCTCGCGCAGGTAGGTGATGTCGGGGATGACGATGTCCACCCCGTACACGTCGTCGAATGGGAACGCCAGTCCGCAATCCACCACCAGTATCTCCCCGCCGAACTGCACGACGGTGAGGTTCTTGCCGATTTCACCCGTGCCCCCCAGCGGGATCAGCGCGATGCTCTCTTCATAGGGAAAAGTGTCGTCGTTCACTGCAGTAACCCGTAGTCTCTGAGTGCTTTGCGGACAATCTCCTTTTCTTTGTCGTTCGCTTCCACCAGCGGCAGGCGCACACCGCCCACGGTGGCCCCCAGCATATTCAGCGCCGCCTTCACCGGAACCGGGTTCGTGGTGCAGAACAACGCCTTGAACAGCGGCAGCATCCGGTGATGCAACTTGGTGGCTTCCTGCACCTTCCCGGCGAAGAACGCCTCACACATACGGCGGATGTCGCGCCCTACCACATGCGATGCCACACTCACCACGCCCACACCGCCGACCGCCAGCAGCGGTAACGTTAGCGAGTCGTCGCCGCTATACACCAGGAACCCGTCCGGCGCGCCAGCACAGATTTCCGACATCTGGTTGAGATTACCGCTGGCTTCTTTGACCGCCACGACGTTGGTAATCTCCGCCAGCCGAAGCAGTGTGCCCGGCTCCACGTTCACGCCGGTGCGCCCCGGAATGTTGTAAATCATCACGGGCAGGTCGACGGCGTGCGCGATGGTCTTGAAGTGCTGATACAGCCCCTCTTGCGACGGACGGTTGTAGTATGGCGCGACGAGCAGCAGCCCGTCTACCCCCGCTCGCTCCGCCTCCTGACTCAGCCGTACCGACTCTTCGGTGTCATAGGTTCCGGTGCCTGCCAGAACCGCCGCACGGTTGCCCACCGCCTCTTTCACCTTGCGGAACAGGGTGACTTTCTCCTCGTGCGTCAGGGTCGGCGACTCGCCCGTCGTACCGCTGACCACCAGCCCCGTAGAACCGGTCTGCACCAGCAGCTCTGCCAGTGCCTGCGCGGCGTCGTAATTGACTTCCAAATTCTCGTTAAATGGCGTGACCATCGCGGTCACCACCGGTCCCCAGTTGACCTGCATCGTTTCCTCCTGTCTATTACAGCCATCTTCTGGTGATCATCGCCTCGGCGATTTGCACGGCGTTCAAAGCCGCTCCTTTCAGCAGCTGGTCACCGCTGACGAACAAATCCAGCGCCATCGGGTTGGAAACATCCTCACGAATACGCCCCACCAGTACCTCCTCGCGGTCAGTGGCTTCGATGGGCATCGGGAAGTGGTTGCGCTCGCGGTCGTCCACCAGTTTGACCCCGGGAAACTCCGCCAGTGCCTGCCGTGCCTCTTCCACGCTGGGGCGCCGCTCTGCAAACTCGATATTGATGCTCTCCGAATGCGCCCGCAGAACGGGTACACGTACGCAGGTGGCGGTGATGGCTAACCCCGGCTCGTGCAGGATTTTGCGGCTCTCGTGAATCATCTTCCACTCCTCTTCATTGTAGCCGTACTCGTTCACTGCCGAGTTGTGGCTGAAGAGGTTGAACGCAATCTGGTGCGGCAGCACGCGCGGGGTCACCTCTTTCCCCTCAAGGACGGCTGCCGTCTGGTCTAAAAGTTCCTGCATTGCCTGCGCACCTGCACCGCTCGCCGCCTGATAGGTGCTGACCACCACGCGCTTCGCCCGCCACCGCCGATGCAACGGCGCGACCGCCATCAGCATGATGATGGTGGAACAGTTGGGGTTGGCGATGATGCCCTGATGGTGCTGGGCATCGTCGATGTTAATCTCCGGAACCACCAGCGGCACCTGTGGGTCCATGCGGAACGCGGAGGAGTTGTCTATCACCACCGCGCCTGCCCTTACCGCCGCCGGCGCGAACTGCCTGCTGCGCGACGCGCCCGCCGAAAAGAAGGCTATTTGTACCCCTTCGAAGGCGTTTTCTGTGAGGCGCTGCACCACCAGATCCTCGCCCGCGAAACGGATACGCTTTCCCTCCGACCGCTCACTCGCCAGCAGCCGCAGGGAAGCGATGGGAAAGTCATGTCTCTCGAGCACGCGCAGGAACTCCGTGCCCACAGCACCAGTCGCTCCTGCAATAGCCACGTGGTATCCTGAACTCATGTGTCTATTTCCTTCACTCACCCGTTTTGCTGTTATTTTATCGCGTTTTCAGGCGCGTGGTCAAGCCAGACGGTGTATGGTACAATGAAGCCATGAACATGCGTCCACTCCCACCCCGCTTGCAGAAAGACCGCGCCTTACGCATGTTTATCGAGCGGGCGCAGCAGCTATCGCCTGCGCCAGAGATGGTAGTGCTGTATGGCTCCCGGGCGCGCGGTGACCACCGCCCCGATTCGGACTACGACCTGCTGGTGGTGCTACCGGAAAAAGACAAAGAGACCGTAGAGCGGCTGTATGAGGCAGTGCAGGAAGTGGAGTTAGAAACGATGCGGGCGATTTCTCTGCTCATCCGCACTCGTGCGCAGTACGAGTTTGCCCTGCAGCGCGGCGAAGGGGTACTTCGAGACGCCGAAGAGGAGGGATACCTGCTGTGGAGCAAATCTTACGGCAGCGCGTTCGAACCTTCTGGGACAAAAGCGCCGAACGCCTGAGAGCGGCACATATGTTGTTCGAACAAGGCTTTTACGAGGAAGCCATTTCGGTCGCCTATTATGCAACGCTGTGGGCGGCGCGCGCGTTGCTATTGACCGAAGGAGCAGAGCCCAGAACCCATGAGGGTGTACGAACTATGTTGGGACTGTACTTCATCCGAACGGGCAAGCTCCCGAACGAAGTGGGACGCTTGTTTACACGGAGGTTGGACGACCGCATGAGCGCCGACTATTCGGCAGATGCTTTTCTGACCAGTGAAGATGCCGAGGATGCCCTGCACCAGGCGGAG
Organism: Bacillota bacterium; assembly: GCA_023511455.1. NCBI lineage: Bacteria > Bacillati > Bacillota > Bacillota bacterium. Next base: position 241,305 of record JAIMBJ010000003.1, on the reverse strand, counting down.
CGTTTTATCGAGGCGGTACGCCCGCTGGTGGAGAATTACTTGGAGGGGGAAGGATAAGACAAGATTACACCTTCTCTTTTGGCATTTCGATGATGAACACCAGCACGGCGATATCGCTGCCAGTGCTTGCCTGACCGCGCGCCGTCGAGCCATACAATACCAGTCCTCCAAACCGCGCGCCATAGTGCTGCACAAGAAGGGTCTTGCACCTGCGAACGATTTCTGTCGTTTCTGCGCTCATGAGCGAAACCACCTCAACATATCCTCGGCAGCTGCTCGCCGCTGAGCATGTCCACCACCCGCGAGGTGCCGATGACACTTTTCAGCACCACCGTGCCCTCCGGCGAGGCGGTTACCTCTCCAACGACGTCGGCGGTCGCGCTGACGGCGAAGCGGCGCAGCACTTCCACCGTCTTCTCTGCCTGCGCAGCGGGCACGAACGCCACAAACCGCCCCTCGTTTGCCACATACAGAGGGTCAAAGCCCAGTATCTCGCACGCGCCGCGCACGTCCTCGCGCACAGGGATACGCGCCTCCTCCAGTTGAATCCCTACTCCCGCCGATTCCGCGATTTCCACCACCGCGCTTGCCAGCCCGCCGCGCGTCAGGTCCCGCAAACAGTGTACCTCAATGCCTTCCGCAATCAACGCCAGCACCGGTTCCGCCAGCGGCGCGCAGTCGCTCTCAATCTGGCTCTCGAACTGCAGTCCCTCGCGCACCGCCATCACCGCGATGCCATGCCTGCCGATATCGCCGCTCAGCACCAGCGCGTCGCCCACCCGCACCGATTGTGGCGCAATCGTCAGGTCATGTTCGATGACGCCCACGCCCGATGTGTTCAGAAAGACACCGTCGCCTTTGCCCCGGTCCACCACCTTCGTGTCGCCCGAGACAATCTGCACGCGCGCCGCCTGCGCTGCTTGCTGGATCGACACCACCACCTGCCACAGCGTCTCCATCGGCAGACCCTCTTCCAGAATCATGCCCAGGCTGAGATACAGGGGGCGCGCGCCGCTCATCGCCAAATCGTTCACCGTGCCGTACACCGCCAGTTTGCCGATGTCGCCGCCCGGAAAGAAGAGGGGACGCACCACGTACGAGTCGGTCGTGAACGCCAAACGCGCGCGGGGCAACTCCAGGAGTGTGCTATCGTGGCGTGCCTGCAACGCCCCGCCCCCGAAAGTGGCGACAAACATCTTCTCAATCAGCTGATGCATCAGCCTGCCGCCTCCCCCGTGTGCCATCACCACTGTCGGATATTGCTGGATGGGGATGGGGCAGGACAACGTCAATGTCTCCATGCCTTTTTCTTCCATCACGCCTGAACCGCTAGCCCTTTGTTACTGTGAATAATACGGGGTGACAGTGAGTTCGTCCTGCAACGGGTCGTTGCCGCAGAGGAACAGACGCCGTGACGCATCTGCCCAGTCTACTCACCAGTTCTAATTGGCGCCCTCTAAACATTTCGGCAGTTAAGCCTATAATCCATATTGAACAGGAGTCACGCCGTGTGAGATGAATAGGTAGCGGGTCATGCTTTTTCAGCAACCACAGCGACAATTCCCTGTGAAGCTGAGCGTTAGCGAAGGGTGTCTGAGATTCTTCGCTGCGCTTAGAATGATAATTGATGACGCTTTGTAACGCAAACTCATGAAGAGTCTCTTGACTACATACCACAATTAGAGAAACACAGTGTGAGCAACCGTGAAAGACACCATCGACGCCATTGCCATCTCCCTCGGTGCTGCTATTATGTGGCTCGGCATCCGCCGCGCGTGGAGCATGCGTCACGCCGTGCAGCAGGCGGGCTATTGCACCGTGCTGAAGGTGTTGCTGGCGCTCATGTTCTTCTTCCTCATTGGTTATCTGTTCAGTCTGTGGGCGATTATTACGCACCATACCGTCTGGCTCCACTCCATTGTGGCTTTTGTGTTTCTGTTCGGGAGCGTGTTTGTGCTGTTGACTCTCTGGCTGGCACAGCGGACGACAGCGCAAATCCTGCACTATAGCCAACACCTCGAGGGACTGGTGCGGGAACGCACGGAACACCTGCATCAGGCACTGCGCCAACAGGAACAGCTGAAACGCTACTTCGAGCAGTTGTTCGAGGGGATGCCCGTTGCCTGTTTCACCTACGACCGCGACGGTGTCATCCGCAAGTGGAATCAGGAGGCACAGAACCTGTACGGTTTCACCGCGCAGGAGATCATCGGCAAGACCATCTACGAGACCTTCTGCCGTCCAGAAGATGTGGAAGCTACCCGAGCAGTCATCGCCCGTGTGTTTGGCGGTGAGGCGTTTCGAAACATCGAGTGGCAGGATAGAACGAAAGAAGGAGAGACCAGATGGGTGCTGTGCAGCACCTTCCCGCTGATTGACACCGAAGGACAGGTCGTTGGTGCGATTAGCGCCAACATCGACATCACCGAGCGCAAAGCCCAGGAGCAGCTCATCGAGGCGCAGCGCGACGAACTGGAAGCACAAAACGACCAGTTGCAGCAGATTACTGCGCGTTTGGCGGAAGCCAACGCCCGCCTGGAGCGCATCGCCCACACCGACGGCTTGACAGGGCTGATTAACCACCGCAGCTTCCGCGACAGGCTGGGGCGCGAGTTTTTCTATGCGCTGCGACGCGAGCAGCCCCTGTCTGTGGTGCTGCTGGATGTCGACCACTTTAAGCAGTTCAACGACACGTTCGGGCATCAGGCGGGTGATGAGGTGCTGCGTATGGTCGCCAACACGTTGCGTCAGTTCGAAGACAACCTGCGGTGCGCGGCGCGCTACGGAGGCGAAGAGTTTGTCGTGCTGTTGCCAGGCAGCGATGTACATGAATCGCTGGACTTTGCCGAGCAGATACGCCAGCGCATTTCCGAAATCCCGTGCTGTTACCGACAAATCACTGCCAGCCTCGGCGTGTCGACTCTCGACCAACATACCGTGAACCCGGATACCCTTATCGAGGAGGCAGATCAGGCACTGTATCTCTCAAAACGTGCGGGGCGCAACCGCGTCACCCACGCGGCGCACGAGGCAATCCGTGTGAATACGCTGTCGGAGGAGGAGTGGCTTTCGCGCCTGCGGCAGGTTCTTGGAGACCCGGGCGGCTTTGCAGAACAACAGGTGTTCGCTCAGCTCATGTACGATGTGCTGCAAACACGCCGACGCGCCCTTCACGGAGGTGGCAAGCAGGTGTGCAGCAGCGCGCCCTGTCGGCTTCATCTCTGGCAGCAGATAGTAGGCGAGCCGCTCTACGGACAGATAGACGCCTTCCGACAACTACTGGAATCCCACGAAACGATGCATCGCCTTCTTGGAGAAGGCACTGCAGACTTGCGGCAGTTCGACCATGCCTGCGAACAGATGCTCGACTGCCTGCAGCAACTGCGGGCAGAGTGTGAGCTACGCCACCAGCGCGCCGCCTAGCCCCGTCGCCGATACTTGAAGTACGCCGCGCACGCCCCTTCGGAGGAGACCATCGTCGCGCCCAGCGGGTGTTCCGGTGTACACTTCGTGCCAAACGCGGGGCAGTCGGTGGGCTTCTTTGCCCCTTGCAGTATCAGCCCGCTGATGCACTCGGAGGCTTCTTCCACGCTGCCAGTCTCCAGCACAAACCGCCGCTCGGCGTCGAACTCCCGGTACGGCTCACGCAAGCCCAGTCCGCTCTGCGGGATTTCGCCGATGCCGCGCCACTTGCGGGGTACCACTTCAAACACCTCGCGGACCAGCTCCTGCGCCGGGCGGTTGCCCTCGCGCCGCACCGAACGGGCATACTGGTTCTCTACCTCTGCCCTGCCCTCTTCCAGCTGCTTGACGCACATGTAGATGCCCTGCAGGATGTCCAGCGGCTCGAAGCCCGTCACCACGATGGGCACATGGTACTTCTTCGCGATAGGTTCATATTCCGTGTAGCCCATCACCGTGCAGACGTGCCCTGCCGCCAGAAAGCCCTGCACGCGGTTGTTGGGGGCGTTCAGTATCGCCTCAATCGCGGGTGGAACCAGCACATGGGAGACAAGGATGGAGAAGTTTTTCACGCCCAGCCGCTTCGCCTGATACACCGCCATCGCATTGGCAGGTGCAGTGGTCTCGAAACCGACCGCGAAAAAGACCACCTGCCTGTCGGGATTCTTCAGCGCGAGCTGCAGGGCATCCATCGGCGAGTAGACGATGCGCACGTCTCCGCCTGCCGCTTTCGCGGACAGCAAATCGCCCTTCGTGCCCGGCACGCGCAACATGTCGCCAAAGGAGCAGAAGATGACCTCCGGACGCGACGCCAGCTCCACCGCTTTGTCAATCAGCTCCACCGGCGTTACGCACACCGGACAGCCCGGACCGTGTAGCAAGGTCACCTGCGGGGGTAGAAGCTCATCGATGCCGAACTTCATGATGGCGTGCGTTTGTCCCCCGCATACCTCCATCACCGTCCACGGGCGCGTAACAGTCTTGCGGATGGCGTCCGCGAAGCGCCGGGCTGCGTCCGCATCGCGATATTCCTCGATGAACCTCATGTGGGTTGCTCCTGAAGTTCGCCCAGCTCCTCCATCTGGCGCAGGTACTCGAATACCTCCTGCGCTTCCTTCTCATCCACCACACTGATGGCGAAGCCGACATGCACTATCACGTAATCGCCTACCTTGGCCTCAGGCACGTAGGCGAGATTCACGTCCTTCACGATGCCACCAAAGCTCACCTTGCCTGTGCGGGTGAGCGCGTCATCGCCCTCGATACTCAATATCTGCCCCGGTATCGCCAGACACATCCACGCTTCCTCCGGTTGTTGATGATAATAGTATACCCCGCGATGCACAGGCGCGGAAGCAGCGAGGAGGTGCTGAGTTGCTGAAGGCGTGTCTGGAGATAGATTGTATGGGGAGCCGCTGGAAGCGTCCCGCGACTTTTAAGAACGGCTAAACTGCATGTCAGTGCTTGCGACCGCCTGAATGAGCTCCCCGCATCTTGCTACCGCCTTGTTTATCTAGACGAACGCCTCTTTTTGTGGAACAATTTAGGTATGAAAAGCATGCGGGCATGTCTGACAATCGGCGTAGCGGCGGCACTGCTACTGACAGGGTGCCACTGTCAGCCGCCAGTCGGCACCGCTTTCGTGTCGCTTGCCAACGAACCTACGTCTAACGACCCCACCCAGCCAACCATCCGGCTCGCTGTCACGGCAGCGTTTATCTCGGATGCAGGCGTCGGCGTGTACGAGAAACTGGTGCGCTATTTGGAGCAGGAAACAGGCTACTCTATCAAACTGGTGAGTGGCTTTTCTTACCGAACCGTAGATGCGATGCTCACGACGGGCGACATCGATATCGCGTGCGTATGCGGACTGCCGTATGTCCTGTCACGCGAGTTGCCTCAGCCCCCAACCCGCCTGATGGCAGTGCCTATCCCGTTGGAACCGCGCTACAAGGGCAGACCCATCTACTACTCGGATGTCATCGTGCGTGCGGATAGCCCCTATCGGTGCATAGAGGAGCTGAAGGGGCGCGTCTGGGCATACAACGACGAGCTTTCTAACTCGGGCTACAACCTGCCGCGCGCGTTCCTGATTCGGAAGGGGTTGGAAAAGGGTCACCTGGGCAAAATTATCCGCACCGGGTCGCATGAGGAGTCGATACGTGCTGTTGCGACAGGCGCGGCGGATGTGTCGGCGGTCGACTCGCTGGTGCTGGACTTCGAGCGTTTTCGCGGCAGCGAGTACGCCCGCAAGTTGCGTGTTATCCACTCGCTGGGCCCTGCGGGTATTGTGCCTGTCGTGGCGTCGCGGAAGATGGATCCGAAACGGTTCGAGGTCGTGCAACGCGCCCTGCTAGAGATGCACACGACGCCTACAGGCAGGGCTATTCTGCGAGAGGCGCGCCTGTTGCGGTTCGAGACTGCCGACGACCGGCTCTATGACAGCATCCGAGAAGCCTTAGAACTTGCGCGTAGCACCGGATGCATGGGACTGCAACGATGACACGACGGTTCTACAAGGCAAATTACGCGATTGCTGCACTGGCGGCGGTGGCGACGGGGTTCATGTGTTGGCAATCGCTGACGCACAAACGGTCGCGTCAGATGGAACTGCTGCTCACACTGCAATCCCGCACGCACAGGTTTGAGTATCATTCGCTGCAGACCATGTCCGCGCTGGTGCTCAAGGACTGGAAAACTTGTCTGCGGGCGAAGGACGAGGCAGATGCCCAGGCAGTTCTGGTGGAGCAACTGTATGCGGTGCTGCAACACGGCGGTTGGGTCAAAGCAGGCACGGTAGAGTATGTGCCGCCGCTGCGCGCCGCCGAGGCACAACGGCATCTCAACGACGCCCACACGCAGTGGTTGGAGGTCAAGCGGCATATGGTGCGCGCGATCCGCGCTGATGTCGAAACCTTTAGCCAGAATAACTTCTTACACGAGGCGAGCCTGTTGAGCGAGAAACTCAACCGCTCCTTGAAGCAAGCTGTTCGTGCGGAAGCGGCGTTAGCTGAGCGTGAGAACTTGCACCTCGCATGGGCAAGCTGGGTCAGTGTGGGCTTGCTGGTGCTGGTACTACTCTTATTTCAGAACGCCGTGCGCTTGCATCGCCATTCCGATTCGGTGCGCCACGCAGTAGAACGACGCCTCTTCATCAGCCAGCAACTATCTCAGCAGAAACCGTTCGAGACACGCCTGCAAGAGACTGTACAGTTTCTTTGGCAGGCGCATAGCAAACATATTGCTTTTGTGGAGTTATCTGTCAAATGCGGCGACGACTCACTCGCCGTCTGTGCAGGCGACCCTGAATCGAGAGCAAAGCACATGTTAGAATTCCCGATGCAGGCGCAGGCGCAAGCTGTCGGCACGCTCCGGATGCTGTTGGTTGGTGCCCCGAGTGCCGACTTTTACGAGGAGATGGAATCTATCTCCTCCATGATTGGGCTGACGGTACTGCAAGAGACGGCGCAGCGTCAGGCACAGAAACTGGCGCAAGCGAAATCGGAGTTCCTCGCGAAGATGAGTCACGAGATTCGCACTCCGCTAAACGGCGTCATCGCAGCAGCAGACCTGCTGGCGTCGACGTCCATCAACGACGAGCAGCGCGATCTGCTCAACACTATCACACTCAGTGCTAAGGCTCTGCTGGAGATTATCAACGACCTTTTGGACTTCTCCAAGATCGAGGCGGGGCGGATGGTGCTGGAGACGCTGCCCTTTGTGCCTGCCACGCTGGTGGAGGAGGTGGTGTCTATGATGGGTCCCACGGCGCAGTCGAAAGGGCTAACGCTACGCTCCGAGTCGGATTGGTCACTTCCCCAAAGGATCGCTGGCGACCCACTGCGCCTGCGCCAAATCCTGCTGAACTTGGTCGGCAACGCCATCAAGTTCACCGCGAGCGGAGAGGTTGTCCTTCGGGCGACGCGCCTCGAAAACGGCGATGGAGAAACAGTTTGGCTCTGTTTCGAGGTTCAGGATACAGGGGTGGGCATCCCGCCTGAGAGGCAAGCGGATATTTTTGATGCCTTCATACAAGCCAATGGCTGCATTACGCGCCAATACGGGGGCACAGGTCTGGGGTTAGCCATCTGCAAGCGTCTGGTAGAACTGATGGGCGGTCGCATCGGGGTCGAGAGCCAACCTGATCAGGGAAGTCGTTTCTGGTTCGAAGTGCCGCTCCTCCTTTTGCAAGAGAGCGCACCCGAGCGAATGGATGCTCAGCAGGTAGGCTCTGCCGAAAGCAGCCCAACCTTACACGGTGTTCGAGTACTGCTCGTGGAAGACAACCCTGTGAACCAGAAGGTGGCGATTCCCCTGCTTCAGAAGCTGGGCTGCGTTGTAGAACTGGCGCAGGACGGTCGGCAGGCGTTGGACAAGTTGGAGAATGCATCCTACGACATTGTGCTGATGGATATGCAAATGCCTGTGATGGACGGTCTAACCGCCACGCGCCTGCTGCGCCAAGCGGAACAACAGACGGGCAGACATCAGATTGTGATTGCGCTCATAGCTAACGCGATGCAGTCCGATCGCGACCAGTGCCTCGCTGCAGGCATGGACGATTACATGAGCAAGCCGCTCACGTTGGACGTGCTCCAGTCAACACTACACCGTTGGACGGCAAGCGACGCCAAACGCGCGGCATGATTTTGATTTGAGCAAAGGTAGCGTTGCACCAATCGTATGGAAGGAGCGTAGTGTAGCGAGGCAGTGGAAGCGTGCTGTGACTCTTTCACTGTGCCACAGCTGGCTACACCCGATGCCCGATACCCCACTGCGCGCGGTCGGTAGAAAGGAGATCCCACCGCCCGCATCGTAAACTCGTGCAGGGGGGGTGAGTCGATGCGCACGTTGCGATTTGCCATTTTCGGCACCGGTTTCTGGTCACGATACCAGCTGGCGGGCTGGAAGGAGCTGCAGGGCGTGGAGTGCGTGGCGCTATACAACCGCACCCGTTCCAAAGCCGAAGCGCTGGCGGCTCAGTTCGGTGTGCCTGCCGTTTATGATGACGCCGAGCGACTGCTGCAGAACGAACAGACAGACTTCTTCGACATCATCACCGACGTCAACACCCACGCCCAGTTCGTTTCCCTCGCAGCGAAATACCGCAAGGCGGTCATCTGCCAGAAGCCAATGGCGCCCGGTTTGCCAACCGCGCGGCAGATGGTGGAAACGTGCAAACAGGCAGGGGTGCCCTTCTTCATCCACGAAAACTGGCGATGGCAGACGCCCATCCGCGAGGCGAAAAAGGTGCTGGACAGCGGCGTGATTGGCATGCCGTTTCGCGCCCGGGTGACGTTCAGCAACAGCTTCCCCGTCTTCGACAACCAGCCCTTCCTGCGCGAACTGGAACAGTTCATCCTCACCGACATCGGCAGCCACATTCTGGATACCGCACGCTTCCTCTTTGGCGAGGCGGAGAACCTGTACTGCCAGATTCGGCGAGTGAACCCCACCATTCGAGGCGAGGACGTGGCGACGGTGATGATGCGTATGGGGGAAGGCACCACCGTCGTCTGCGAGATGAGCTACGCCAGCCGCACCGAACACGAGCGGTTTCCCCAGACCTTCCTCTTTGTCGAGGGCGAGAAGGGTTCTCTGGAGCTCGCTACGGACTACTGGCTCCGGGTTACTACCGCCGAGGGCACCCTGTCGCGTCGCGTTCCCCCACCCCGTTATAGCTGGGCAGACCCTGCGTACGATGTGGTGCACTCCAGTATCGTACCCTGCAACGCCAATCTGCTGCACGCCTTGCAGACAGGTACCCTGCCCGAAACCCACGCCGAGGATAACCTGAGAACGATGGAGCTGGTGTTCGCCAGTTACGAATCGGCGGAGAAGGACGCAACGATTCATCTGGAGCAGTACCGATTGCGGACGTGAAATCACGAGTCCTAACAAATCCGAACCCAAAATGCGATACAGACAGAGAGGCGAGGAAGGTGAAAGAGAAGCTGTTAGAGCTTATAGCGCTGCCATTCGAAACAGAATGGTTAGAATTCAAAGAGGCAAAGAACGATTTCGACTTTAACGAACTGGGTAGATACTTTTCTGCACTCAGCAATGCCGCGCGCTTGCACGGTGTTGACGCCGGGTGGCTTATTTTCGGCGTAACCAACACCCCTCCAAGACAGGTGGTGGGTACAGGCTACTGCCATCAACCGCCAGGGCTTGAGAAGCGTAAGCAACAGATTGCACAACACACGAACCACCGACTGACATTTCGACACATCCACGATATACTTGTAGACGGCAAGCGCGTGTTGATGTTCGAGATACCACCTGCTATTCCCGGCACTCCCACGACATGGGACGGGATAGCCTATGGACGTTCGCATGACCGACTTGAGCCACTCAGACTGGACCAAATCGATCAGATTCGGCGCTCCGCGACGTACGAGGATTGGTCAGCTGAAAAATGTCCCTCTGCCTCTGTGCAAGACCTCGATACGGAAGCGATCGCTTTCGCGCGCAAACAGTATCTAAGGAGAAACCAGCACCTGCTATCGGAAGCATCGCAATGGAGTGACGAGACCTTTCTTCACAAAGCAAAAGTCCTGCATGATGGTAGGGTCACTCGGGCAGCGATTATCCTGTTAGGCAAGCCAGAATCCGTAACTCATTTGACTCCTGCCGCGGTACGAATTTCCTGGATCTTGCGCGATGATCGGGGTATAGAACAGGACTTCGCCCATTTCGAACCACCGATTCTGCTCGCCGTGGACAAAGTTTTTGCCAAGATCCGGAACGTTACCTACCGTTACCTGCCTGATTCTACTCTTTTTCCAACAGAGTTCACGCAGTATGACCCGTGGGTTATCCGCGAGGTATTGCATAACGCCATCGCCCATCAGGACTATACGAAAGGGGGACACATCAACATCGTAGAGTTGCCTGATAGCCTGCTCGTTACAAACATGGGTAGTTTCCTGCCTGGTAGCGTAGAGGCTGTCATTCGCCAAGATGCACCACCCAGCGTCTATCGCAATCGCGTGCTTGCCGAAGCGATGGTGAACTTCAATATGATCGATACTATACTATAGGAAGCGGAATAAAGCGCATATTTAACAAGCAACGTGAGCGGTTTTTCCCCATGCCCGATTACGACTTGAGCCAGCCAGAGCGCGTCTCGGTGCGCATCTTTGGCAGGGTACTGGACGAGCGATACACCCGCCTGCTAATAGAGCGAACCGATTTAAGCCTTTGGGAGGTTATCGCCCTCGACAAGGTTCAGAAAGGTAAGCCCCTCACGGACGACGAATTCCAAATGCTGAAGAAAAAGAGACTAATAGAAGGGCGGCGACCGAACCTTTTCGTGTCCGCCAGTATAGCCGCAGCCACTGAGACGCGCGCAGATTATATCAAGCGGCGCAGGCTTGACAAAAAGCACTACATGCGATTAGTGCAGGAATATCTGGTGCAGTTTGGAGTCGCAACGCGAATGGACATTGAAAACCTTTTGATGGATAAACTCTCGGAGGTTCTCAACAATGACCAGAAACGCAACTTCATCATGAACCTGCTCCAGGAGATGCGGCGAGAAGGGATAATACGCCCCGTAGAGGGAAAACGGGGACGAGGCGCACGCTGGGAATTATGTAAACAACGTGATGATGAGCGAAGAATATGTTAATATGCCCGACATCGACAAGCGGGTTGTTACTGAGTCTACTGCAAATAGGACACAACATACAGGGTAATGTTTCGGAAGATAGTCAATATCTTGTATCAGGACTTTGAGGTCGTTCACGACAGAATTACATAAGTTATTCAAAATTTCGAGATTTATGCAATTTCTCTATGCAATAGGGAAACCGGAGAACCTTTCTCCATGAGAATCCTCCTCATCAGTGGGACGGGGCTCATCAGCACGGCGATGACGCGCCAGCTTCTGGAGAAGGGAATGGATGTCACTCTCTTCCATCGTGGCAAAACGCCGCCGCGTTTCGCAGAGGGTGCAAACTTCCTGTCGCGAGCCGACAAATGACCGACGAACTCATTGAGAAAATACACTACCTGACCGAGACCGCCCGCAAGCTCCTGCAGGGATGCCAGGTTACGGCGCGGGACGGCACGGTGCTGTACACCCCCGATGGTCGGGGCAACTACGCCGCGCTGTGGACGCGCGACTTCGCCTACATGGTGGAGCACACTGCTGACCTGATGCCCATCGGGCATGTCGAAGCCTGCATCCGCTACCTGATCAAAGGGCAGCGGGAGGACGGCGCAGTACCCGACCGCGTGCGCCCGGATGGCGTGGCGGTGTATGTGGCTGGACCCGAAGAGAACTCCCTCGGCGAGCCTAATCTGGATAACCCCATGTTTCTGGTAATCGCCGCCGATGTTGCTCTGCAGCGCGCCACAACAGCCAGACGTAAAGCGCTGTTCGCCGAGTGGTCGCCTCCGCTGGACAGAGGTATGGATTGGGTCCCTCGCAGTCCGCAGGGGCTGGTGTTCAATAACCCGGAGAAGCCCCACTCGCCCTACGGCTTCACCGATACGGTACGCAAGACCGGTGAGCTGCTGATGGAATCGCTGCTGTACTGGACCGCGTGCCGGCGTATGGCGCGATGGCATCGGCAGTTGGGCGAAAGGCGTCGCGAAGACGAGTATCTTCAGCGCGCCCGGCGTATCGAACAGAACCTGAACCGGCTCTGGGACGAGAGGTCAGGCGCATTCCTTGCCGCCAGCGTAGATTGCAGGCAGGTGGATATCTGGGGCAATGCTTACGCCCTCGCGGTGGGTTTCCCGCTGGGCAAACGCAAAAGCACGGTGCAACAGACGCTGGTGCACCGCTACGCAGATTACATGTGGAAAGGGCAGGTGCGCCACCTGTATCGTGGTGAATACTGGGAGCGACTGCTCATCCCCGTGCCGCGCGACCGCTATCAAAACGGCGCGTACTGGGCGACCGCCTCCGGCTGGGTCATGCAGGCGATACACCCTGTGAATCCGCAGCTGGCGGTGCGCACCTTTGACGAACTGATAGCGGATTTCCAGCAGAACGGAGTGTACGAGTGCGTCCACCCCGAGTACCGGCAGCTGGAGAGCTACGTGGTCAGCGCATGCAATCCGCTCGGTGCCGCGCGGCAGCTATGGGGCAAGCGCACTGCCCACGATGTCCGTCAGGCAACCTGAGTCATAGATTCCGCTATGGAGTTCGTGCCGTGTGCCTTATAGCGTAAGGCTACCGCCGAGCCGCCAGACAATCAGAGGTTCACCCGCTACAAGATCGCCTCAGCAACTCTCGATGCAGGTAATCCGCTATTCCGCTTCGAAACCAAACTCAACCAATAATCCTGTGGCAACGAGGAGAAGAAACGATGCTTGCACCGACACCCCCAATGGGATGGAATAGCTGGAATACCTTTGGTGCAGATATCCACGAGGAGCTGATTCGGCAGGTCGCCGATACCTTCGTGGAAGCGGGCTTAAAGGAAGCGGGTTATACCTACGTGGTGATTGACGACCTCTGGGAAGCAGATGAGCGTGATGAAAAAGGACGCCTTGTCCCCGACCCCAAAAAGTTCCCCGGCGGCATGAAGGCGCTGGCGGACTACGTGCACAGTAAGGGACTGAAGTTCGGCATCTACTCGTGCGCTGGCACGCACACCTGCGCGGGCAAACCTGCCAGCTACGGCTATGAGGAGATCGATGCGCAGACCTTCGCCGAGTGGGGCGTGGACTTCTTGAAATACGACTTCTGCTACAAGCCCGCAGGCGTGGATGGGCCCTCGCTGTACCGGCGCATGGGACAGGCTTTGCGTGCCACCGGACGCCCTATCGTTTTCAGCCTGTGCGAGTGGGGCACTAACGAGCCGTGGAAGTGGGGCGCCAGCGTTGGCGGGCACATGTGGCGCACCACGGGCGACATTAACGACTCGTGGGAGAGTATCGAGCAAATCGGCTTTAGCCAGAACGGTCTGGAGGCGTACGCCGGTCCCGACCACTGGAACGACCCTGACATGCTGGTTGTCGGCATGTACGGCAAGGGCAACGTGGCGCGGGGCGGCTGTACCGATAGCGAGTACCGCGTACACTTTGCATTGTGGTGCCTGCTTGCCGCGCCGCTGATGATTGGGTGCGATGTGCGCCACATGAACACCTTCACCCACCAGCTGCTGACCCACAAGGGGTTGATTGCTATCAATCAGGACCCGCTCGGGCGGCAGGGCTTCCGCGTGGGACAGGAGTGGGAACACTTTGAGACGTGGATGAAACCGCTGGCGGACGGTTCCATCGCTGTGGGGCTGTTCAACCGCCACAAGGATTGGCGACGGGTGATTACCGCGCCCTGGGAGTCGCTGGGTCTTCATGACCGTCGCCCCTGCCGCGTGCAGAACGTCATCACCGGCGAGGACTATGGCGTGTACACCCGCTTCTTCGGCGCACCCGTGGACCCGCACGATGTGGTAGTGGTTAAAATCACACCGGTGAAGGATTGAGGGTGAGGAGACAGCCATGCGCGTTTCTATTGAGGCATATCCCTTCGCGGAGCAGACCAAAGACCGCCCTTGGGACGAGAGAGGCATCTGGCGAGCCCGCTGGATAGCCCATCCCGAACCGCCTGAACCGCCATACGTGCTCGCCTTCCGCAACCGCTTCCGCGCGGAACGTGAGGAGACGGTACGCATACACGTCTCCGCCGATGAACGCTACGAGCTGTATCTGGACGGTGAGCGCATCGGCAGGGGACCCGAGCGCGGCGACCGTCATCACTGGTTCTTCGAGACTTACGACCTGCCGCTCACCCGTGGCGAGCATGTGCTGGTAGCGCGGGTGTGGGTGTTGGGGGAGCTCGCTCCCATTGCCCAGATGACCCTGCGCCCGCAGGGCTTCGTGCTTTGCCCACAGCAGCCCGAATGGGACAACGCGCTCGCAACCGGTGTTGCCGGGTGGGAGGTGAAGCGGTTGCGGGGCTTCAACCCCTTCTCGGCGTTTGGCGGCTGGTTCACCGGCGCGACGTTACACGTGGACGGCAATCTGGTGGAATGGGGCTTCGAGCGCGGCGAAGGCGAGGGATGGTTGCCCGCCCGGGCGTTGCAGCCCGCCATCTCCATGCATCGCGGCGACCGCCTGCCCGAACACGTGCTGCAACCCGCCACCCTGCCTCCAATGATGGAGCGCGCATGGCAGAACGCCCGGGTGCGTTTCGTGGCAAAACTCGAATCCGACAGCACCGCCCAAATCCCCATCCGCTTGTCCGAACATCTCGCCGGGGAGGCGGAGGGCTGGCAGCACCTGCTGGAGGGAAAGTCGGCTCTCACCATCGCTCCGCAGTCGGCGCGACGGGTGATCATCGACCTGCAGGACTACGTGTGCGCCTATCCGGAGGTGGTGCTGAGCGGGGGTAAAGGAGCGTCGGTGCGCATCCACTGGCAGGAGGCGTTGTATGAAGACCCGCGCGGCAGCGTCAAGGGCAACCGCGACGAGATCGACGGCAAGTATTTCTGCATGGTATGGCACCTGAAGGATGGCTTCGGAGATACCTTCGTCACCGATGGCGGCAGAGGACGACGGTTCGACAGTCACTGGTGGCGGGCAGGACGTTATGTGGAGGTGGTGGTGCGCACGGCGGACGAGCCTTTGACCATCGATAGCCTGCGCTTTCTGGAAACACGCTACCCGATGGAACCGGAAAGCACCTTCACTGCCGACGACCCGCGTATCGCCCCCATCACCCGCGTCAGTGTACGTGCCTGGCAGATGTGCGCCCACGAGACGTATATGGACTGTCCCTTCTTCGAGCAGCTGATGTACGTGGGCGACACGCGCCTGCAGGTGCTGGTGACCTACGCCCTCACCCGCGATGACCGCCTGCCGCGCAAGGCGCTGCTGATGTTCGACTCGTCGCGCATTAACATCGGCATCACGCAGTCGCGCTATCCATCCCGCTGGGAGCAGGTCATCCCGCCCTTCTCGCTGTGGTGGGTGGCAATGGTGTTCGACTACGCGATGTGGCGTGATGACCTGCGCTTCGTGCGGGAAAGGATGCCCGGCGTGCGCAGTGTGATGGAAGCGCATCTCGCGCATCTCAGCCAGGAGGGACTGTTCCGCTGCCTCGACGGCTGGAACTACGCCGACTGGGTAGGCAGCTGGCGCAACGGCATCCCGCCGGCTACCGAAGGAATCTCCGGCGTGCACCACTGGCATCTGGTCTACACGCTCAACCTGTGGGCGCAACTGGAAAACATGGTCGGCGAGCCGGAACTGGCACAACGCGCCCTACGCCTGCGCGACCGGCTGGCAGAAGTGGCTGTCAACGCGTTCTGGAACGAGCAGCGGGGGCTGTTCGCGGATGACCTGTCGCACCAGCACTTCTCGGAGCACACACAATGCCTTGCCATCCTGAGCGGCTGCCTGCCGCCGGAGCGACAGGCGCGTCTCGCCCAGACGCTGACACAATCGAACAACCTGGCAAAGACCACCATCTACTTCTCGCATTACCTGTTCGAGACCCTGCGCGTGCTGAAACGCCCGGACCTGATTCTGCAACGCCTGGACGAGTGGTACCGGCTGACCCAAAACGGCCTCAAGACCACCATCGAATCGCCCGAACCCACACGCTCGGACTGCCATGCGTGGGGGGCGCATCCAGTCTTTCACTTCTACGCCAGCCTTCTGGGCATCCGCCCCGCCGCGCCCAGCTTCGCACAGGTAACGATTGAGCCGCAGCTGGGTCATCTGACCCGGGCGGAGGGCAGGCTGGTGCATCCGCGCGGCGAAATCTCCGTGCGTTGCCAGCGCGATGGCAAGACTCTGCAGGTGGAAGTGCTCCTGCCGGAAGGAGTCACTGGCACGCTGGTGGCTGGAGAGACCCGCACGCCTGTACCGGAGGGCTACAGTGGGCACGAGGTTCCGACAGGAGGCGGAGGCAGATGACCACCATACAGAAAACACCGCACGGCTACACCCTTCTGCGCCACGGGGAGGAGTTCTTCATCAAGGGCGCAGTGGGAAACCGTTTTCTGGAGCGGCTGGCACAGGCAGGAGGCAACTCCATCCGTGCCAGCGTGAACGACCTGGATCAAGCATATGCGCTTGGGCTGACGGTGCTGGCGAACCTGCCCTTTGGCAAGCCGCGCTGGGGGTTCGATTACACCGACCGCACCGCTGTCGCCAGACAGCTGGACGACCTGCGCCAGACGGTACAGCGGTTCAGAGACCACCCTGCCCTGCTGATGTGGGCTATCGGCAACGAGCTGGAGATATGGACAACACCCGAACAGCGCGTTCCGCTGTGGCAGGCGGTTAACGAAGCAGCGCAGATGATTCACGAGGTGGACGGCAAGCATCCCGTTATTACGCCCGTTGGCTGCGATTACCGGCATCTGTTATGGGAGATAGACGAGCTGTGTCCCGCACTGGATGCTATCGGCATCAACGCCTATCAGGATATGCTGACCCTGCCCGAAGACCTGCGCCAGCTGCGCTGGTCGCGTCCGTATGTGGTTACCGAATTCGGTCCGCGTGGGCACTGGCAGGTTATCAAGACGCCATGGGGAATGCCGATTGAGGATAGCAGCACCCACAAGGCGGAGTTCTACCGCCGCGCCTACCAGCACGCCGTTTTGAATCGTCCCCAATGTCTGGGGGCATACGTGTTTCACTGGAGCTTCCATCACGAGAAAACGCACACGTGGTACGGGATGTTTCTGGAGGACGGCAGTCCTACCGAAGCGGTGGAGGTGATGCAGTATTTCTGGAGCGGTTCGTATCCCCCGAACCGCTGCCCACGCATCCAGAACCTGTGGGTAGAGCATCAAAATACCCGACAGAGTGTGTACGCCATCCTTGACGCGGGCGCACAGGTGCACGCTACGGTGCAGGCAGATGACCCTGATGGCGACACCCTGACCATTCGCTGGGAACTGCGTCCAGATGTGGCAGACAACCCCAACGTCGGCGGTGACCGCGAAGAGCCGGTGCAGCCGATAGATGGCGCGATACTGTCTTCTGAAGGTTACCGCGCGGTCGTGCAGCTACCGGAGTCGGCAGGGAAGTACCGCCTGTTCGTGTACGTATACGACCCTGCGGGCAACGCCGCGACCGCGAACATGCCTGTTTGGACAAAAGCGTAATCGCCAGATTACGAGTTTCGTAAGATTTTTTTGAAAATCTGCGTGGAACAGTTGACTTTCACACCAAAGTTTGTTACAATACCATACGTAGTCGGGTAGCAGGAACGCACAGGCGTTCTGCGCTTGCTGTTTTTGGTTGCTTTCCGGTTCGCGCAGAAAGGGACCAACTGCAGACGAAACATGGGAACAGTCATGCAGCGCGTTCCCAGATGCTGGTCATGCTGCAACGTGACTGTATTCGAGGGGGGACACCAGCAATGTGGCAGCGACCGGAAAACGACCAGTTTGTAGAAGAGCTCTTCCTCGCGGGAGAGCGCGTTGCTCCAGGCGTGTACAGGCAGGTAGGCAGTGACAGGGTAATACGGTTAGAGAAAGAGGACGTTCTGCCTGCGAGCTGTGACGGACATGTCGCTTGCTATGTGCGTATCCAGAACTTATGGTCGCAGATTCAGGCGATGCACACGTAGAGAAGGTTAACAGAAGGTGGAGCCGACGGTGTTGCCGTCGGCTCTTTTGCTACTCCAGAGCGCTTTGCCAAACGCCCAGGTTACGATACCGCTCGTAACGGCTTTCGCGCAGTTTGCTCACCGCCATCTTCTGCAGTGGCGGCAAATGCCTGAGCAACGCCTCCTTCACAATCTGTGCCGCCGCCAGCGGGTCGCGATGTGCCCCGCCCAGCGGCTCTTCAATCACCTCGTCCACCACGCCAAAGCGCAGCGCATCGTGAGCGGTGAGCTTCAATGCCTCTGCCGCCTCAGGAGCACGCTTGGGGTCGCGCCACAGAATGGCCGCGCAGCCCTCGGGCGGGATGACCGAGTAGATAGCGTATTCCTGCATCAACACGCGGTCTGCAACGGCAATGCCCAGCGCGCCGCCGCTACCCCCCTCCCCGATGACCACCGACACGATGGGCACTTTCAGGGCAATCATCTCGCGCAGGTTGCGAGCGATGGCTTCGCTGATGCCCCGGCTCTCCGATTCCACTCCCGGGTCTGCAGCGGGGGTGTCCACAAAAGTAATCACCGGCCGCCCGAACTTTTCCGCCAGATGCATCAACCGAAGCGCTTTCCGATAGCCCTCCGGCTTCGCCATGCCGAAGTTACGTCGCTGACGCTCCTTGAGGTCGCGCCCCTTCTGCTGTCCGATCACCATCACCGGTTTCTCGTTGAGCCATGCCATGCCCCCGATGATGGCACCGTCATCGCCGAACTGCCGGTCGCCGTGCAGCTCGATGAAGTCGTCGAAAATCACCCGGATATAGTCCAGCGTGTAGGGTCGCTGCGGATGGCGTGCCAGCAAAGTGCGGTCCCAGGGCGTCAGGTTGTGAAATATCTCTCGCAGCAGCCGCTCGCGGTCTCGCTCGAGCGCGGCAATCTCCTCGCTTTTGTCGATCCCCTGCTCCGCCGTGATGCGCTTCAGTGCCTCGATGTTGGCGTCCAGCTCGGCGATTGGCTTTTCGAAGTCCAGAACCGTTCGCACCTCTTCTACCCCCCTGTGAAAAAACGAAGCACCCTGTGAAGCGTGTGTTTCAGCTCCTTGCGCGGCACCACGATGTCCACCATGCCATGCTCCAGCTGGAACTCCGCCGTCTGGAAGTTGGGCGGCGGTTTCACCACTTGCGCCTGTTGCGCCACCCTTTGCCCGGCGAACCCGATGAGCGCGCCCGGCTCGGCGATGACCACATCGCCCACCGAAGCGTAGCTTGCCAGCACCCCTGCCATCGTGGGGTCGGTCAGCACACTGACAAAGGGTATTCCCGCCTCATGCAGTCGCGCCGCGGCTGCGCAGGTCTTCGCCATCTGCATCAGCGAGAGCAAGCCTTCCTGCATCCGCGCCCCGCCAGATGTGGAGCAGGTCACTATCGGAAGCCGCTGTTCCAGGGCGTATTCCATCGCCCGTGCTACTTTTTCACCCACCGCGCTGCCCATACTGCCGCCCATGAAGGCGAAGTCCGCCACTGCCAGCACAATCGGAATGCCCGACAGCGTGCAGGTTCCACTGACCATCGCTTCCGGCAGTCCCGAGTTTGCCCTGCCTTTGCTCAGTTTGTCCGCATATTCGGGGAAGCCCAGCGGGTCGGCGGAAACCACCTCGGCGTCCCGCTCCACAAAACTGTCCGGGTCTGCCAGCAGTGCGATGCGCTCGCGAGCAGAAAGCCGATGGTGATGTCCGCAGCGCGGACAAACCTTCAGGTTCCTTTCGAAGTCGCGGGCAAACAGAATCTGCTGACACCCGTTGCATTTCACCCACGCATCGTTCATCTCATCCATCGCCACCCTTTCCGCCGGGCTTCGCCTTGCGAACCATCCCCTTTGCATCTGCTCAGTCCTCCTTCAGGCAGGATTAGCGCAGCCTTAAACCGAAATCTGCCCCAACAAAACATCCGCGCAGGGGTGATGTGTCTGTGACTTTGCACGACCTCCGTAAAGAGATTGACCAGATAGACGAGCAAATCCTGCAGCTGCTGAACCGACGGGCGGAGCTGGCACAGCAGATTGGCAAGATGAAGATGCGCTCGCGCACGCAGTTCTTCACGCCCGAACGGGAACAGCAGATATACCGTCGCCTGAGCCAGATCAACAGGGGACCGCTTTCCAACCAGCAACTGCGCGCCATCTTCCGGGAGATTATCTCCGCGGCGCGCGCTCTGGAGAAGCCTCTGGTCATCGCTTACTGGGGACCACCGGGCACCTTCAGCCACCAGGCAGGCGTTACCAAGTTCGGCACCAGCTGCGAGTTCGTGCCGGTAGACTCCATTCAGGACGTTTTCCACGAGGTGGAACGTTCGAGCGCGGACTATGGTGTGGTGCCGGTGGAAAACTCCACGGCCGGCGTCATCCCCGAAACTTTAGATCAGTTCGTGCACACCAACCTGAAAATCTGTTCGGAGCTGTACGTGCCTATTGCCTACTATCTGGTATCGCTCACCACTCTGGAGAACGTGAAGCGGGTGTACACAGGCGCACAGCCCCGCGAGCAGTGCAAACAATGGCTGCGCCAGCACTTACCCGGCATTGAAATCGTCGAAGTCTCCACCACCGCTCGCGCGGCAGAGATGGCGAAAGAGGACCCCGAATCCGCGGCGGTCACCAACGCCCTTGCGGCGCAGATGTATGACGTGCCCATCATCTGCGAACACATTGAAGACAACCCGCATAACCGCACCCGATTCCTGATTATCGGCTACAATGAGCCCGAGCCGACCGGTAAAGATAAAACCTCGCTACTGTTCTCGGTACACAACCGCCCGGGCGCGCTGTTCCGTGCGATGGCGGCGTTCGAGATGTACAACGTGAACATGACCATGATCGAGAGTCGCCCGACCAAACTTGTGCCGGGCGAGTATATCTTCTATGTGGACGTTCAGGGACACATCAGGGATGCCCCCGTCGCCAAGGCGCTGACGGCGCTGCGAGAGAGAAGCCTTTATGTGACCGTGCTGGGCTCTTATCCGGAGGCGGAGTAGCACGACGTACGGTTTTTTCGCGCAGAAAGTCCCAAAAAGCAGGATTCTGGCACGATTCTTGCAGTAACTACAGGATGGAAGTCATGCGGCACCAGCCGCAGGTTTTGCCCGTGTTCGCGCCCGCGCCATTGAGGTTGGGAAAGCGTAGCACCGGGCGAGGTACGAGATAGGAGGAAGTTGCAATGCAAACCGGTACCGTGAAATGGTTTAATGACGCCAAGGGCTACGGCTTCATTAAGCCAGATGACAGCGACAAGGACGTGTTCGTGCACTACACGGCGATCCAGATGCGCGGGCACAAGACCCTCACCGAGGGACAGCGCGTGCAGTTTGAAATCGTGGAAGGCGCGAAAGGTCCACAAGCCGCAAACGTCATTGCACTATAAGCGGCTCTCATCCCTGAAAACGAAGCGCCGGTTCACCCCACCGGCGCTTTCATGCTAATATGCCGCGTATCGCTTCCGCCAGCTCCTCTGCCCGTTGCGAGCCGATGAGCAGGGTTCTACCGTTCGCAAACTCCAGCTCTACACCCTGATTGCCTGATATGGTATACGCCTTCCCACGCGCGCCGTAACGAATGCCCCAGCCGCCATACTCCAGCAGCGGGCTATAGGTGCGCGCCTGTACCCCCTTGATGCGCTCGGGCTCTATCCTCACCCAGCGCCAATGGAAGGGAATAAAGCGAAGGTATATGCCATCGTGCCTGACCTGAGTCACCAACCGCATGGAAGCAAGGAACACCGGCAGCAGCACGCCAGCCCCCAGCCAAACTATCCACGCCGTCCACTCAGATACAGGGTCTGACCCCGACACCCGACGCAATAGCAGCTGCTTCCACCAGATGTACCACGCAGGCGCTATCCCCACCAGTATAATCAGCCAGACCCACCACTGCGTGAACCGTTGCTCCTCATGAAAGAGGGCAAAATGTTCTTCCATCTCGCTCCCCCTCCGGCAGGAGTCTACCTCCAGCCCCGCCAATTAGACCCCATAGAATCATAACACGTACGCACTGCGAGAAGCCACCATGAATCGACGCGAATTCATTCAGGGGAGCATGATGATGTTTGGAGCCGCCGCGTTTGCTTCCGGTTCTGCACCACAACCTGCGCCACGCCCACCTGCCTTCAAGCTGGGGCTGGTGACCTACAACCTGGCGCGGGCATGGGACGTGCCCACCATCCTGGCGCGGTGCAAAGCCACCGGTTTCGCCGCCGTTGAGTTGCGTACCACCCATGCGCACGGTGTGGAACCCGATATCGATGCCGACCGGCGCAAAGAGGTGCGCCGACTATTCGAGGATTCGGGCATCGTACTGTGGGGGCTGGGCACGGTGTGTGAGTTCCACTCTCCAGACCCCGCCGTCGTGCGCGAGAACATTGAGACCTGTAAACGCTTCTGCGAACTGGCACGGGATGTCGGTGCGAAAGGGGTGAAGGTTCGTCCGAATGCCCTGCCCGAAGGCGTGCCGGTGGAGAAAACGCTGGAGCAAATCGGCAAGGCACTCATCGAGTGCGGTAAGGCTGGTGCGGACAACGGCGTGGAAATCTGGCTGGAGGTGCATGGTCAGGGTACACAGGAGCCACCCAACATCGCCCGTATCATGCAACACTGTGGGCATCCCAGCGTGGGCATCACGTGGAACTCCAACCCCACCGATGTGAAAGACCGCAGTGTACGGCAGAGTTTCGACCTGTTGAAACAGTACATCCGCTCCTGTCACATCACCGAGCTGACCAGCAGCTATCCATGGCGCGAGCTGTTCAGCCTGCTCCAGGGTATCGGCTACGACCGATACACCCTCGCCGAGATACCGGGGCTGGAGACGAGCAGTGTGGCGGATACGGAGCGCTTCATGCGCTACTACCGTGCGCTGTGGCAGGAGCTATGCCGGTAGACGCAGCACGCTGGAAGGTTTCGCTGCACGGAGGGCACAGCCGCGAGTATTGCGACCATGCCTACTCCTCCCTCCGTGAGATGCTGGAGGCGGCGGTCGCCGCAGGCTACCATACCTTCGGCGTCACCGAACACGCCCCGCGCGTGGAAGAACGCCTTTTATATCCAAACGAAATCGCGCTGGGCTGGGACGTGCCCAAACTGCTCGCCGACTTTGAACGCTACGCGAAGACCCTGCCTGCACTGGTGGAAGAGTTCGCCGACCGTCTTGTCGTGCTGCGCGGGTTTGAGATCGAGGTCGTACCCGCCGCCTCTTACGTCTCGCTGATGCAGGACTACCGTCGGCGCTATGCCTTCGAGTACATCGTCGGCTCAGTGCATTACGTGAACGAAATCTCCATCGACGGCAGCGTGGAGGACTTTCAGAAAGCCATCGACGCCTGCGGCGGTGTGGAGCCGCTGGCGGTACGCTACTATCAGACGGTGGCGGAGATGGTTACTGCCCTGCAGCCGGAGGTGGTGGCGCACCTCGACCTGATTAAGCTGCACGGCCGGCACTTCGGCTTAAAGGAAACCGAGGCGGTGCGACGGGCGGCGGAAGAGGCTCTGCAGGCGGTGCGCGCTACAGGCGGCATCGTGGAGATAAATACTGCAGGCTACCGCAAAGGGCTGAGCGAACCCTACCCCGCCCCGTGGCTGGTGCAGCTGGCGCAGCAGATGGGCATCGGCTTCTGTTTGGGCGACGACAGCCACCGCGTGGAACAGGTCGGTTTCGGACTCGAGCAGGCGCGAGCGTACTTGTTGGAACAGGGTGTGCGAGCCCTGACGGTGCTCACGCGCGAAGGGGACAGCCTGAGTCGGCACGAGGTACCGCTGGAATAAGTTACCTTTAAGTTACCTTTTACTGGCCTGGTTCTAGCCATTGAAAACAATATTTGGTAATGGTATACTCCTATCAGTGTTGACGGCTTTGTGGGCGGAGAACGATGTCCGATCAAGGGCACGCGCACTGCCAATCCGACAGGCATGAACATATGCACGGGCATACACACCAGCATGCACACGGCGCGATAGACCCCGTGCTG
Source organism: Bacillota bacterium (assembly GCA_023511455.1). Lineage (NCBI taxonomy): Bacteria > Bacillati > Bacillota > Bacillota bacterium. The sequence continues at coordinate 217,315 of JAIMBJ010000003.1, read as the reverse complement.
TTTACCACTGCGCAGGGCATCCGGGCTGTGCAGTGGTCGCTGGTTGCACTGGGAGTAACTGCTTTGTTCCAGATGGTCGTCGTTTTCTTGTCGGGCAGTGTCGCCCTGCTTGCCGATACGATACATAACTTCGGCGACGCGGCCACCGCCATTCCTCTGTGGGTTGCATTTTCCCTAGCGCGGCGTCCGCCATCTCGTCGTTTCTCCTACGGCTATGGGCGCGTGGAAGACGTTGCGGGTGTTATCATCGTTCTAACCATTTTGCTCAGCGGCGTTGTTGCTGGCTACCAATCAGTTGACCGCCTTCTACATCCCAAGCCTATCGAGAATCCTTGGGCTGTGGTGGTCGCTTCGCTACTCGGCTTCGTTGGCAACGAGTTCGTCGCCATCTACCGCATTTGGGTGGGCAGGCGCATCAACAGCGTTGCGCTGGTAGCCGATGGATATCATGCCCGAACCGACGGCTTAACCAGCTTAGGGGTGTTGCTCGGCGCAATAGGGGTGTGGCTGGGGTACCCCATCGCCGATCCTATCGTTGGACTGGTTATCACCGCTGTCATCGGGCGCATCGTGTGGGATTCGGGTAAAGCCGTTTTCACTCGCTTGCTGGACGGTGTCGCCCCCGAAGTGATCGATGAAATCTGGCACGCGGCTTTACACGTACGAGGAGTGAAGGACGTAACAGATGTGCGGGCGCGCTGGTTAGGACACCAACTACATGCCGAAGTCAACCTGGCGGTTAGTTCTGACCTCTCGGTTGCCGAAGGACATGCGATTGCGGTAGAAGTCCGGCACCAGCTCCAGCACGACCTGCCGTATCTGCGCAGTGTTACTATCCATGTAGACCCCATCAGCCACTCTGGAGAAAAATACCACCGCGTGCAGCAGCATATGCACGATGGGTTAGGATTGCATTCGCATTCATAAGCGGACTATGCGCCACACCCCTTGACAAACGCAGGGCAAAAGCTGTATATATAGAATGGTTGCCGACGTGGTGAAATTGGTAAACACGCTAGGTTCAGGGTCTAGTGCCCGAACGGGCTTGGGGGTTCGAGTCCCCCCGTCGGCACCAGTTTTTTTATGATTCCGCCCCGTCGTCCGCTTCGGTCATAACTCCCATGCGCCCTCCGGTCCTGGTGCGATGGCAAAGGGATTTTCTCGATCGGATGCCCAGCGCATTGGGTTCTCCGCTGCAAAGGGCAATGCGATGCACGTGGCAGGCAAGACGCCCCGCAGCGGCAACCCTTGTGGTTGCCCTTTCACTGTGGGCAGGCACGAGACCTACCCATGCGTAGCTAGCTTTTATTGCACCGCAAAATGCACCTTCACCGGATGCAGCCAGCCCACGATGCCTGCCACCGGCGCGGCGAACAGGAACGGCAACAGCACCGCCATCACGCAGTGCTTCCAGCGCGGAGGCTGGCTACCCCTATGCACCTTCACCGCACACGCGGGCAGATAGACCATCAGACCATACACCATTAACCAGAACCCCCATCCCAGCAGGTTGTGCCAGCCGAAAGAACCCGCCTCCGCCAGCGTGCCGGTGCAGCCAAACAGCACCATGACCTGCCTCGGCGCGAACGCCCAGCGCGACAACATCCACGCCCAGCACACAAACATCGGCACAAACACCACCACACTGTGCCCCAGCACCACGTCCAGATAGTTGGTGGAAGCGGTGATATACGCTTCACCAATGCGCACCCCAAACACCGGCGCGAGGTTGGTCATGCTGGTGGTAACCGCCTCCTCCACCAGCGCAAACAGGGTGCATAGCAATACGAATTTCACCTGCCATCGCCAGCGCCACCGCTGTACGAGAGCGGCGAATCGATGCCGATATCGCCACATCAGCCATCCACCCAGCACACACCACAGCAGGAACAGACCACCTGCCATCATCGCCACCGCGTTGTCTCGGGGGGAATGCCGCGTAAGCACAAAGAAGAGACTCACCTGCGCTGCCGCCCATACCAGCGCGACATGAATGGTCTTATGCCAGAAATTAGGCTTGCCCATGACATCCCTTTCTCATGCACACCGTCCGGTTCCTGCAGGAAAATGAAGACGGAAGACGTATGTGGTGGAAAGCAGGTTCACATGGAGGAGCAAAGATGCCCGAGCCGTTGCGTTTCCGAACAGAAACCTTCAAAATCGTACAGTTGACCGATACTCACTGGACAAACTTCGACGAGCGCGATCGCCTCACACGCCAGCTCATGGAAACGGTGCTGGACAGCGAACAACCCGACCTGGTATTCCTGACGGGTGACATGCTGGGTGGAGCCGATTGCAAAGATGCCGATAGAGGAATGCGACAACTGGTACACCCCATCGAGGAGAGGGGGTTATCGTGGACAGCAGTGATGGGCAACCACGACGACGAAAGCACTCTGCGCCGCGAAGAACTCTGGCGGGTGATGGAGAGCTGTGCCCACTTTGTGGGCAAACGCGGTCCGCGAAACATCACAGGCGTTGGCAATTACGTCCTGCCCGTGATGAACCGCAAAGGCGAGCGTCCTGCCGCGTTCCTGTGGGGCATCGATTCCAGCAGTTACGCCACCACCGACATCGGCGGGTGGGGCTGGATTACCCGTGACCAGATTGCATGGTACGAACGCACTGCCCGGCAGGTGCGCAGGCGATGGAGCATCACCGACGAGGAGCGATTGCGTGTTCCTGCGCTTGCCTTCTTTCACATTCCGCTGCCCGAATATGATGAGGTATGGCGCACGCAGGTCTGCTACGGACAGAAACACGAGGACGTCTGCGCCCCCAAAATCAACACGGGGTTCTTTGCTGCACTGCATGAGGTGGGTGAGGTCATTGGTACGTTCGTCGGGCATGACCATATCAACGACTTCTGGGGCACACTGTACGGCATCCGCCTTTGCTACGGCAGATGCAGCGGCTACGGCGGTTATGGCAAAGAGGGGTTCCCGTGCGGTGCCAGAGTCATTGAACTGCAAGAAGGCGTGCGCGACTTCCGAACCTGGCTGCGGCTGGAAGATGGTCGGACGATAATTCAACAGCCGGAGCACCGTCCATTAGTTGAGGGGCAGGAAAGCGGGAATCGCGAGCCGATGAGCCATGCTATCGCCTGAGCCACTGCTTCGGCATGCTTCTGACAAAACCTTTGCAGGCTCAGCCCTACCCAACGTCGAAGTTGCAGTCGGTGAGCTGCAAGACGCATACAAGGAGTATCGGATGCAAATAGGCATCGACAAAGAGACCCTCACGCAGGAGCTGCGCCGTCTCGGCCTGCCGCGCGGGATGGATGTGCTCGTTCACTCCTCGCTTAGCAGCATCGGCTGGGTGGAAGGCGGTGCGGACACCGTCATCGATGCTCTGCTTGCGGCGGTATCACCCGCTGGCACGATACTGATGCCAGCACTCAACGGCTCACCACAGGATTCCCCCCAGAACCCGCCGCGTATGGACGTGCGCCGCACCCCCTGCCCCAAATGGATTGGAATCATCCCCGAAGCTTTCCGCCGTCGCGAGGGCGTCCGGCGCAGTCTGCATCCCACCCACTCCGTAACCGCACTGGGCGCACGTGCCGACTTTTATACGCAAGGACACGAACATTGCCAGACCCCCTGCGGCGAGGGCAGCCCGTATGTGAAGCTGATGGACAGCGGCGGGTACATCCTTTTACTGGGTTGCACTCAGCAAAGCAATACCAGCCTGCACGCGCTGGAAGAGCTGGCAGAGGTGCCATACCACCTGCAGGACGAATGGACGGACGGCATTGTCATAGACGCGGAGGGTCGCGAAATCGCGGTGCGCAACCGCCTGCACCTGTGGGGCTGGGAACGCGACTTCACGAAGGTGGATGAACCACTGCGTGAGGCTGGCGCGATGCGGGAGGAAATGGTGGGTAACGCTTTGTGCCGGTTGATTGACGCGAGAGCGATGCGGGAGGTGTTACTGCCTGTCCTGCAAAAGGACCCGCTGTGGCTGCTTACCGACAGGGCACGCGAACGGTTCTCACGGAGCTGGCAACGATGAAACACCCTTACTGCAAGTGGTTCCTCCTGTCAACGCTTTACTTACTCTTTTTTCTCCTTTGCCCGGCGTTGCAGGCGCAGCAACCCTTCAATCCCCCGGTGCGCGTGTGGCTGACACGCTGGCAAAGCACCCCCCTGTACATCACCAGCCAATCAGAATGGCGCATCACCGGCGCAGGAGCACCGCATCGCATGGCTGCAGGAGAAACGGTCAGAGTAGAATGCGACGCGACACTGGTGACCCTGCGCTTAAGGGACAAAAGCCTGCAGGCGGAGGAGTGGACTATAGAAGGTGACGCGCCGTTGAGCCTTTCCAGAGCACAGGACAAATCCGGAAGCAGCTACCGGGGCAAACTGACTCTGCGCGTACGTAAAGGCAAACTGCAGGTGGTGAATACACTGCCACTGGAGGATTACCTGCTGGGCGTTGTTCCACTGGAAATGCCTTCCAGCTTTCCGTCAGAGGCGTTAAAAGCGCAGGCTATTGCCGCACGCAGCTGGACCGTACGCAACCGTCACAAGCACGAAGCGGACGGGGCAGACGTGTGCGATAGCACACACTGTCAGGTCTACGGAGGCGTTACCGCCGAGAAAGAAAGCACGACGCTGGCGGTGCAGAATAGCGCGGGTCTTATCCTGGTCAAGGACGGGTCTTCAGTAGACGGTGTTTACACTGCCGACTGTGGCGGACAGCCTGCCCCCGCCAACGGTGTCAGTACTCCCCCGCCCGACCGCGACAGTTCGGGCAGAGACTACTGTCTTGCCAATCCGGGGCACTACTGGTCGCTAATTTTTACCTTTCTGGAGGTATGGCAGGCGGCGGGTGAGAAGGATTCTTTGCAGGACATGCCGAACAGTGAAGCAGACGTGCAAATCGCGCAAACCGACGCAAGCGGACGGGTGGTCACGCTGCGCATTCGCTGCGGCGAGCAAACGCGGGATGTTAGCGGCACCCGACTGCGCAGTCGGTTATTGCTGCCGTCTACCCTGTTCAGCGTGCGGATCGACAAGGGTAACACCATCGTTTTCGAAGGCAGTGGCTCAGGACATGGCTATGGGTTGTGCCAGTGGGGGGCGGCGGGGAGAGCCCAATCAGGACAGAAAGCGGAGGAGATTTGTCAAGCCTACTACCCCGGCGCACAGATTGTGCCGTTAAGCGAGGCGATGTGGCAATGGCGAAAGGCTCGGAAACCGAATTCCGCCCGTTGAGCGAGGAGACCGTTCAGCTGATAGCACGTCTCCAGACAGGCGAAACCGTATGGCTGAAGGCACAGGGCGAAAGCATGTCGCCCGTGGTTCAGGGAGGGGATGTGCTGGAAATTACGCCTTCGCTGGAGATAAAGCCGGGCATGATTGTACTTGTCAACACGCCCTGGGGAGTGCGCTGCCACCGCGTGGTGTCCGTAGAGAACGGGCATATCACCCTGCGCGGCGACACCCTGCAGGACGAAGAAAAGGTACTGCGCGAACAGGTTCTGGGTTCGGTGCGCACGGTATGGCGAGGCAACAAGCGGTTCTCGCCGTACAGTGGGAAATGGTGGCTCTATGGACTGCTGCAGACACGGATGCCCCAGGTGATGCACGGATTGCGAAAGGTGTGGAGATGGAGCCGCAGGCAGAGACGACACCGAATGTGACGCCAGAGCACTACCTGGTGCGCTCGCCGTTTCTGGCGTGGCGTATCATCGAGGGAGAGGCAGTGGTCATCTCACCGCAGGAGCGCGAGCTGCACAACCTGAACGAGGTGGCTACCGAAATTTGGCGCATGGCGGACGGCAGCCGCACGCTGAGGCAGATCACGCAGGAGCTGAGCCAAACATACGAAATCGCGCCCGAAGAGGCATTACCCGACGTACTGGCATTTGCGCAAGAAATGGTCGAAAAGGGCATCGCTTTCCTGTCGGACCGCCCAACCTCAGAAGACGAAATAGAAGCAATGGGGGTGACCTAGCATGGAACAGCATGGCAAACAGACAGAGCAGCCTTCCCGAAAAGCGCGCAAAGCTTATCAAAAACCGCAGATGATGACCGAAACCATTTTCGAGACTACCGCCCTCGCCTGCGGCAAGTGTACCAGCGGACCGTTCTCACAGTTCGCGTGCAGTACCATCGAGCGGAACTCGTAAGTATTAGCCGTGACGCATGTCTACCTGACCCGGGCGAGCGTCGTCAGCACAAACGGTCGAGCCCGTATGACGCACCAGAAGCCAGAGGAAGGCGTTCGCTGCCGAACCATGCTGCTCTACTCGGTGTGTGGATGGCGGAAGAACTTGGTGTGCGTTACGGTGAACCCTCGTGTGTTACAATATCAGAGGAAGGAGAAGTTTTTGCCAACGAGGAGAAACTAAAGCGTGATTCATCAGATGGATACGGAGCCAACTCGTCCGGAGACGGTAACGCCAGAAACCCCGCTGGAAACACTCAACTTGAACTGGCGGGAACGCGACCTGCCGGAGCATCTCCGCACCAAGCACGTGCACCGCTTGCATCCCTATCTGGGAAAGTTTATCCCCCAGCTGGTGGAAGTGTTTCTGCGGAAGTTCTTCCGTGCGGGACAAACTGTGATGGACCCTTTTTGCGGCTCGGGTACCACTCTCGTGCAGGCGAATGAGCTGGGTATCCATGCTGTTGGTTACGACGTTTCCGCGTTTAATGTCATGCTCTGCCGGGCAAAAACCACCCGATACCATCTCGAACAGATGCAAAAGGAAGTGCTGGACGTGCTCGAGAAAGTACATCGCCGAACATGTTCCCAGGATGCAACCCAGCTTTCCTTGATGATGGAACAGCAGGACACTATCTACGACACGGACGGGTTTTCCACCAGTGAATACCTCCAACGGTGGTACGCCCCGCAGGCACTTCGTGAGCTGTTAACCTATCGTGATATTGTAAAGCAGGGCGACTATGAATATAAAGATTTGTTATACGTTATTCTGTCGCGCTCAGCACGCTCCGCAAGGCTCACCACGCATTATGACCTGGACTTTCCGAAGCAGCCAGTGACGGCTCCCTACTGGTGTCACAAGCATCGTCGCGTCTGTGAGCCCACCCTCGAAGCCTTTAAGTTTCTCAAACGGTATAGTATCGATACGATCCACCGTGTTCGGCAATACGCCCTGGTACGCACCGATGCGGAAGTGGTCATCTCCCACGCGGATAGCCGTACGGCACAGTTTCCTCCTGTAGACGGAGTAATTACCAGTCCCCCCTATGTGGGATTGATTGACTATCATGAACAGCACGCCTATGCCTATCACCTGCTCGGGCTGCGCGACCTGCGCGACTGCGAGATTGGCGCCGCGGCAAACGGGGCGTCCGAAAAGGCAAGGCAGCAGTACGTTCAGGATATCGCAACGGTTTTTCAGCGCATCCTAAAATGTACCCCATCAGGAGCGCCGCTCGTTGTGGTGGCAAACGATCGACATAACCTTTATGGTCGCATTGCGGAGATGGTCGGGGTGCGAGTAGAAGCGGTGTTACATCGGCACGTGAACCGCCGAACAGGAAGGCGCTCCAGCGAGTTCTACGAGTCCATCTTTATCTGGCGTAGCCCATAACAGATGGCTGTCCTCACTGATACAACCCGTGCCCGGATACAGGGCTACTTAGAGGCGTTCATCACTAATGTGGTGGACGAGACTCGGCAGCGACTCCTGCCGTCCTCGATAGCAGTACGCGAGTATCTGAGACAACAGTCGGCAGAGGGAAGATTGAAGCCGTTTCATCAGGCGATCATACCTGCCGAACTCATACGCCTCAGCGCGTTTGAGCGCAGTTTCAGCACACGACTTGGCTCCACTTTCGAGGAGTGCGCTCGTCTTATTGCTTTACAATTTCACAAGGACGCACGCCGGGGGCATCGCGTCAAGGGCAAGGTGAGCCAGTCTTCCCTGCAAGCCATAGAGCAGCAGGTAGGCCTTTTCGAACACGCTTCCTCAGAACGACCACGGATGGACGGCATGGTGGACACCGTACTGGCGTCACAGCGTCAGGATGACCTGATACCTCTGCAGGTTGTCGCCGACCTGTGGGTGCAGCGGCACGACGGATCACAAATGTTCTTTGAAATTAAATCACCGATGCCGAATAAGGGACAATGCCTCGAGGTTACCCAGAGGCTACTGCGAATACATCTGCTGACAGGGAACCGTGCTCCGCAGGTATCTGCATACTTCGCAATGGCATACAATCCATACGGAAGCACTCGGGAAGAGTACCGCTGGACATACGCCAGAAACTATATGCCTTTTGATGATGCAGTACTCATTGGCAACGAGTTCTGGAGTCTGGTGGGCACAGAAGGTGTGTACGAAGAGCTGCTGGAAATCTATCAGGAGGTTGGCGAGGCGCGGGCAAAATACATTCTGGACAATCTGGCTTTCGGTTTTTGAAGCGTACCACGATGCCTCACTCTCGACGCACCTCCAGATGCAAAATCTTTAAGGAACGGTCTATCAGTCGCCGCACCCTATTTCCCCCTTCACCCTGACCTGCCTCACTGCCGATAATTCTCGACGGTAAACACCCTCAGGAGGAAACGTCTATGGATGAGCATCGCCCGGTGCGGGTTTTGATTATCGACGACTCGGTGGTCATCCGTCAATTACTGAAGGATATTTTCGCGCGGGATGGAGAGATAGAGGTCGTCGGCACTGCCAGCGACCCCATTGAAGGCTATGATAAAATTGTGCAGCTGAAACCCGATGTGCTGACGCTGGATGTGGAGATGCCGCGCATGGATGGCATCACCTTCCTGCAGAAGCTCATGCGCTCGCACCCCATGCCGGTGGTGATGATTTCCACACTCACACGCGAGGGCAGCGAGGTCACGTTAAAGGCGCTGGAACTGGGCGCGGTGGACTTCATTGCCAAGCCGACGCAAAGCGTCTTCACCGGCATGGCAGCGTTATCGCATGAAATAACGTCTAAGGTAAAGGCGGCGGCGCGCGCCCGCGTGCGTCCCTCAGCTGCGCACGTCACGCCGATACCGCTAGCCAGGACGCCTGCGCAGCGGGGCACTGCGGCAAGCCGTTTGATTGCCATCGGCGCATCGACGGGAGGTCCCGAAGCCATCCGGCAGGTGCTGCAGGGCTTGCCTGTGGAGGTTCCGCCTATTGTCATCGTGCAACACATGCCTCCGGTGTTTACCCGCTCCTTCGCCGAGCGGCTGGACAAACTGTGCACCGTGCGCGTCAAAGAAGCGGAAGACGGCGATACCCTTCAGTCGGGGCACGCTTATGTGGCTCCCGGCGACTATCACTTACAGGTAACCACCAACGGCTCGCAGTTCCGCGCCAGAGTGGTGCAGACCGAACCTGTCAATCGCCACCGCCCGTCGGTGGATGCGCTGTTCGACTCGGTGCTGCAGGCAAGCGGTGCGGCGACGGTCGCCGTGCTGCTGACCGGCATGGGCGCGGATGGGGCACGTGGTCTGAAAAAGCTGCGCGACGCCGGGGCGCATACCATTGCTCAGGACGAAGAGACCTGCGTGGTCTTCGGGATGCCGCGCGAGGCAATCCATCTCGGCGGGGCGGAGTTCGTGCTTCCCCTGCCCCAGATTGCGCACAAGGTGGTGGAGTTGCTCGCGGCGTGACGCTCACTCAATGCGCCCGTACTCTTCCACCAGGTTGCTCACCAGGCGCACCCGCTCGATAATGCCATCGGGTGGCACCTGGTCGCACACGCACAGCATGAAACGCGGGTCGGCTTTGTACAGTCGTATCGCTTTCAGCACGATGTCGCGCAGGGTCTGCTCGCTATACAGCGGGCTGAAGTAGGCAGCAGGTACTCCCCCCCACAAAATCAGGTCAGGTCCCGCCAGCTGGCGGAAGTCCTCCAGCGGCACATCCCCTACGGGCGCAGGTGTCAGCGACTGCGCGCAGTCTACTCCCGTCGGTCCCACGTATGGCAGCAGGTTCTTGAAAGTGCCGTCGATATGCACGAAGATATATTTGCCCGCCCGGTGCAGCTGCTCCGCGCGCTTGCGGTAGTAGGGCGCGTAGTACTTCTGGAAGATGCGAGGGCTGACCACCTCCCCCGTGATGTTATCGGGGAAGTACACCAGCGGCGCAGGCGCGTTGCAGATAATCTCGTACATCTGGTCCTCAGCAGCAGACATCACCTCAATGGTCTCCTCTATCTCCTCCGGCGCGTCTGCAAGGGCGTAAACCGCATTGGTAACCCCCATCCAGATGACAAACAGGTTCGCCATCGGGGTACGGTTGGGCATCGAAGCTGCTACACCCCAGTCGCCAAACAGGTCGATGATACGGTGCTGCTCGGTGTAATCGGGCGTCAGATGGGTGTGCTGGAAGATGAAGCGCAGCACCTTCAGGTCGTTGGGCGTCTTCACGGGATACTCCCGGTATGCCCAGCAGTAGGAGTTCGGCTCAAACTCCTGCACCTGCGAGATAGTCCCCACCGGCGTCACCCATGTGGTGCGTGTGCGAACGGGTTTACCATCGGCGTCGCGCTCTTCCTCTACCTTTACCTGCACATCCTCGTATTGCGCGCGCCAGGGGCAGTTGAGCAGGTGCTCGTGCGCGCCCGTGTTCAGGTCTTTATAGAGTTGCACCACGCCGTCCCCGCGGTATTTCTCCGGCAGGGTGCCCTTTATCATCTCCGCGTTATACCAGTAGGTCAGGTCGGCATACCAGGGCATCACGTCAGGACGCTCGCCCCGGAACACCGCCAGCAGTCGCTCTTTATGGGTCATGCTGCACCTCTCGTCGCGTACCTATCATCGGAATCCGGCCAGGAGTTACGCACTTGCGATGAACACGTAGCAGACCATGCTTTTTCAGCGACCCTGGAAACATTGTCCCGTCATGCTGGGCGCCAGCGAAGCATCTCAGAGCCGTAACAGCGATTCTTCGCTTCGCTCAGAATGACAGAGAATGTCGCTTTATATCACGAGCTTCACAAAAGTCTTTCAAATGCGTAACCCCTACCTACATTTTCTGTGAAATACAAGAGTATTCCTCTCGTTGACGTCCGCCTTTTGGACTGCTATACTGGCGAAAACAGGCAGGAGGCAAAGGATGGGCATAGACGCACGAAGGCTGCGCGAGCTGTTTGACGAAAGCGACCACGCCATCCACAACGGTAAAGGCTACTCCGAGTCGCTCAACGAGAACGGTGAACTGGCATGGGGAGAGTCGTACATCTTACTCGCTTACATGGAGATGTATCGCGCCACGCGAGACCGTCTCTACCTGCGCAAACTGGTAGAGCATTTCGACCGCGTGTTGCAGAACCGCGACGACGTGCGGGGCGTTGCCGACGTTCACGCGGGCAAACCGCTGGCAGGATGGGGTTCCACCAGATACTCCAGGGGCGAATGGCACGTGTGGATAGTACATACGGGCATGATTACCATGGCGCCGGCGGAGTTCGTGCGTTTGGTGAACCGCGACCCGTTCTTGCGCCGCGAGTTTGGCGCGACAGCGCAGGCGTATCGGGAACGCATCGAAGAGTGCATCCGCGATACACAGCCTTACTGGCGCAACGGACCAGGGTCTGGCGAAGGATACTACTACAGTCCCCGATTCAATGACGCTCTGCCGCTGAACCAGCAGAACGCGATGGGCAGCGTGCTGCTCGAGATGTGGCGGGCAACAGGCAACCCACGCTATCGTGAGCAGGCAGAACGGCTGGCCCGCTTTTTCCGCAACCGCCTGCGCTCCGACGACCCGCGAGTGTACGACTGGGCATACTGGTATAAACTGAACGGCGAAGCGCGCGGTAGCGAAGACATCTCCCACGCCGCCCTGAACGTAGACTTCGCCGTGCGGTGTGTGGCGGAAGGCATCGTCTTTAACCGTTCAGATGCGGAACGCTTTGCCAACACGTGGCTGCTCAAGGTACGGCGTGAGGATGGCTCCTACGCGGGCGAGGTTTCGGGTCGAGAAGATGGCAGCGAATACATGCCCTTCTCGGGTGGGATGTGGCTGGCGTTGTGCCGTGTGTTGCCGAAGCCGCTGGCGCAGGCGATGTATCGCGACGTGCTGCAGGCGTATCTGAAGAAAACGCGATACAGCGCCAGCGAGCTGCCGGGCATCGCAAGATTATTGCGGTATCGCGTGCTCGCATAAGAGGACAAAAACACACTCTCTCATCTTGCATTCCTTCCCTATCAAGATGTAAACTGAATCCAGCATACGGGAAAGGGGCGATACCGTTTGACGGACACAACCGCGACGCTGCAATCGGTGCTTTCACGCACGGCGCGCCGCGCGAAGGTGGGTTATCTACTGCGCGCACTGTGCCTCGGATGGCTGTTGGGCGCTGGCTTAGCCAGTATCCTGCTTGCGCTATCGTGGGCAATGCGCTGGGACATTAGCCTCTGGGTTCCTGCAAGCGCAGTTGCGGCTCTCGCAGCCGCGGGACTACTCTACGGCGCGACGCGACGGGTAGACCAACAGCAGGTCGCGCGGTGGCTGGATCGGCAGGCGAACACGCAGGAACGCCTCACCACTGCGCAATGGCTGTCGCAGCGCGGCTTGCAGCAGGAAATGGAACAGCTGCAACTGCAGGATGCGGAGAATTGCGCCCAAACCCTGGACGTCCGCCGACTGGCGCGGATTCCCCTACCTCGCACCTTCTGGGTTGCCCTGACGATGACGGCCGTCGCCGTGTTCCTGTGGTTTGCACCAGACCTTGCATGGTTTCAATCACCGCAGACCCGTCAGGAGAAGCAGGCGTTGCGCTCCGCGGGCGAACGCGCCGAGCAACTGGCTCAGGAGTGGCGCAAGCAGGCGACAGGTCAGGACAGGGAGAAAATGCGCAGGCTCGCCGCGCAGCTGGATGCGCTGAGCAAGCAGATGAAGCGCGCCCGGCTCAGCAAGCGCGAGGCGATGGTCAAGATGTCGCGCCTGCAACGCGAGGCGGAAGAACAACAGCGCAGGCTGGCGCAAGCTCACTCGGGCAAACCCATGGAGCGAGCCCGCGACGAGTTTCTTAGCGCCCGCAGCGTGCAACAGCAAATCCAGCAGGCGAAACTGGAGCGCGAGTTGGGGGCACGTCTGCAAACCGCTGCCCTGAAACAGAAGGGTGAGCAAAACGCCCCTGCCTCTGTGCAAAACGCTGCTATGAACAAAACCACCACTCCATTCGCCAGCGAGATGGCGATGCAGATGGCACTGGCGCTGTCCCAGCAGGATGCCCAAAAGCTGGGCGAGCTACTGCAGCAGATAGCCCAGCAGTGGAACAGTCTTTCGCCTGAGGAGCGCAAGAAGCTGGAAGAGCTGCTGCGCGAGCTGGCGAAAGCCTTAAAAGACACGAACCTCGACGCCGCTTCCAAAGACCTGCTGGAGGCGTTGAAACATCTTCGCCTGGACGATTTGGAAAAGGCAAAGCAGTGTATGGGCAAGGCGTGCCGTTCGTGCCAACAGGCTGGAGCTTGTGCATTAGACGCACGCCAGTGGGCGGAGATGGCGGCGATGCTGGCGATGCTGAAGTCGGAGTTGGGCAGTGTGCCCGTTGCGCAGAACTCCTATGAGAAGCGGTTCGGCGGCGGGCCAGGAGCCCCTCATGCCGGTCCCAAAATGGAGAAGCTGGAGTATCGCGCCCAACAGGATAAGGACACGGCACGCCTGAACGTGAAAGAGGGCAAGCCCACACACGTGCCGGGTGTTGTCACCGGAACGGGCGAACAGCCTGCTTTCGTCACACGAGGAGCACCCGATGCCGTCTCCAGTGGCGTACCCAGCTATGAGGTGTATCTCCAGTACCGGCGGGCGGCGGAGAGCGCACTGCAACGCGAAACGGTGCCGCCGGAGTACAGACAGCCGGTAAAGCGATATTTCGATTCCATTAAGCCATAACATAGCCTGCTGAAAGGAGGAAGGAAGGATGAAACGGTTTGCACTTGCAGTACTGGCAGCGCTGGTGTGGAGCGCGCCCGCGCTTCGCGCCGATGTGCTGTGGGACCAGCCGTGGGATGGCGTGAGTCGGGGTAGCCCCGCGCAGGAGTTCACCGACACGGACTACCGTATCTACTCGGTGTGGCTGTTTGACGACTTCACCGTGCCCGAACCGGGCTGGTGGATCGATCGCGTGACGGTGTACGGCAGCGAACAGGGCGATACGCGCTACAATCTCGGCGTTTATCTTTCCATCTCGCCCGCGCCGCATGTGGACGTGCTGGATGTGGTTGCCGTCGGCAGTGAGGTGGTGCTGGAGCCGGGGGAGCCTCCACTGCGTCGGCGGGCGAACCTCGTGTTTGACCTCAACGGCTTCTACCTGCCGCCGGGCACTTACTACCTCAGCGCGTGGGTACGCCGTCCCTTCGAGCCGGGCGGGCAATGGTTCTGGCTGCGCACCAGTCCCACGCAGGGCGAGCCTTTCTACCTGCACAACCCCGGCGGCGGCTGGGGATTCGGGGGCAACCCTGTCGGCGGAGGCTGGCTGACCGAACAGGACCTGGCGTTTACCATCGAAGGAAGGTCAACCGCCCGAATCAGCGGAACAGTGACCCTGCAAGAATACGCTGGCGACAGGACTTTAGTGCCGGTTACCATCGAGGTGCGCAATCCCGGCTCCACCGACCCGCTGGAGACGCACGCGGTGAATCTGGACGACGAAGGCAGATACTCTTTCCAGACCCTGCTGCGTGGGACGTTCGACGTGTCGGCAAAGGCATCGCACTGGCTGCGCCAGACCGTGGCAAACGTCTCCATCGCCGGCGACGCTACAGTGGACTTTACCCTGACCAACGGCGATATCGACGGCGATAACGAAGTGACCCTCTTCGACTTCGGCGCGCTGGTGGCGGCGTTCGGTTCGGTGCCGGGCGATGGCAACTGGAACCCCGATGCGGACCTGGACGGAGACGAGGAGGTGACCCTCTTTGACTTCGGCATCCTCGTACGCAACTTTGGCGCGACGGGGGACGAATAAACCAGCGTTCCAAAAGTATCCTGACAGCGGGGAGGTGAAAGGGATGAAGACACTCACGATTCAGGTGCCCGATGAGGTCTATGCGGCGTGCGAGCGGGAGGCGGCGCTCACCGGACGCACGGTGGAGCAGTGCGTGATGGAGTTTCTGTTAAAATACGGCCCGCGTCCCCAGCCCGTGCTGAGCGAGGAGGAACGCCGCGCCGCGATGGAGCGGCTAATGCGTCATGCTGGAGCGCAAAGTCTCGGCAGACCAACGGGTGCGCACAATGAGTGCATCGACGCCGATCTGGGACGTGAATATGCGAGTACACATGAGGAGGCGCGTTAGTGTTTCTCGATACGTCGGGGCTGTTGTGTTATCACCATCGCGACGAACCGCAGCACCACGATGCGGTAGTTCTCTTTGAGAACGCCGTAAGACGGGTAACCCATAATTACGTACTTGCGGAGTTCATCCCGCTCTGTCATGTGCGTGGATTGGACCGGGGCAAGGCAATAGCCTTCGTGCGGGACCTGATCGAGAGCGACATGGTGCAGGTTGTGTGGGTAGACCGCGAACTGCACCGCGTCGCAGTCAACTTCCTCGATAATCGTCCCGACAAGACCTACTCATTGTGCGATGCGGTGAGTTTCGTGGTGATGCGCCTGCAGGGAGTGCAGGAGGCGCTGACAACCGACCGCCATTTCGAGCAGGAAGGCTTCGTGCGTCTATTAACTCCCTAGCGTTTACCTTGCTCTTCGTACCTGTACCTGCCGGAAGCGAGCGGTTGCCGCGCCGTGTGTCATCTGCGCAATCTGCATCGGGTCGCCTTTGCCGCAGTTCAACACGCCATTCGGCACCCAGAACCGCTCGTCGCAGATGGCATCGCACGAGTTCCAAAACTTCTCGGTGATGCTGTGGTAGGTGACGTTTTTCAGCATGTGCACCAGCTTGCCGTTTTTGATTCGCCAGAAGGCGTCTCCCCCGAACTGGAAGTTCTGGCGCATCTGGTCGATGGAGAAGCTGCCCATGCCCTCGATATAGATGCCGTCCTTCGTGTCTGCAATCAGATCCTCGGGGCTGAGAGGCTCTTTACCCGGCATCAAGCTCAGGTTCGGCTGGCGCACGATGGGGATGCTTCCCCAGCTGTCCGCGCGGGTGGAGCCGGTGCTGCGCGGCATGCCGATTTCCGCCGCCACCTCTCGGCTGGTGCTGTAACCGCAGAAGATACCGTCCTTCACGACATACCATCGCTGGCACTCCACGCCATCGTCGTCAAATCCTTGAGTGGCTAAGCCGCCGGGCAGCGTGTTGTCCGCCACGAAGTTCACGATGGGCGAGCCGTACTGCAACGTGTGCAGCTTGTCGGGGGTGGCGAAGCTGCGTCCCGCCAGTGACTCCTCATAGCCCAGCGCACGATCCAGCTCCGTCGGATGCCCGACCGACTCGTGCATGGTCAGCGCAAGATTCAGGGGGTCCAGCACCAGGTCGGTGACCATGTCGTCCACTTCAGGTGCTTTCAGGTGTTCCAGCGCCTGTTGGGCGACGCGCTCCGTGTTGCCGAGCAGGTCCTCCGCGTTGATGTTCTCGTAGCCCTCCGTCATGGGCGGAGGGGCGTAGGTGCGGCTGCGGGCGTCCCCTTCCCCGACGGCGGTCGCGGTGTAGCTCGCGGCGGTGGTGTAGATGATGCTATCCATCAGCGAGCCTTCGGTACTGGCGAAGACGCGCTCCTCCCGCTTGAACAGCAGGTAGCTGGTTGCCTTCTTGATTCCGGCGTGCTTGAGCAGCGCCGCGTTGATTTGCAACAGCAAGCCCACTTTCGTATCCACCGGCACATGGAACGGGTCTACCTCGCACGCCGAGCGGAAGCTTATCTGATGCACCGGCTCGGGCGCGAGCTGCACCGGCTTGCGTCGCGCGGATGCGCTGGCTTTGGCGATGGCGACCGCCTCCGCCGCCACACGCTGAACCTCCTCCGGCGTGAGCACCGAGGTGCCCGCAAAGCCCCATGCGCCGTCGGCAATCACCCGCACGCCGATGCCCCAGTCTTCGCTGTCCACCAGCTGGCTCACGCGCTGGTCCTCGCAGGCGATGTATTGCCGTCGATACTGCACCACGCGCGCATCGGCATAGCTTGCCCCCTTCGCCGTTGCCGTGTCAATCGCCAGAAGCACCAGGTCTTTCATCATGTAGATAGACCTCCCGTAAAAGGACGTACTGAGACAATTCCCCTAAGAAGCAATAGCTTTTTCCGGCACCTCGATAGTCCGATCTGGTTTTTCGACGCCCGAGAGGATGGCAAAGAATCGCCGTTCCACCTCCTTCAGTACCGCGGCGTCGTAGTAAATCATGCCACACTCGAGGCATACTTCGACAGGCATGTCCGGTACAAGTAAATACTTGCCCTCATGACTGTATAGGTATTCAATCCGTCTGTTTTCGTAACGGATGCTACCACAGAAGTTACACTTTTTCTGGTTCATCGCTAGACACACTCCCTCGAGTCCACGGGTCCACGAACTTCGGTGGTCGCGGAACATAGACCGTGATAATCACAACCTTGTCTCCGCGCCGGCCGCATACAGCATGGATGGCAACAGACCCACTGAAGCCAACAATGAGGCAGCTCTCACCGCGACCAGTATCCGCGTAGTCCTCTATAATCTGACCACTAAGCAGAGCTTCCTCAATCTGCTCAAAGGTAAGCCCCTCTGTTTTGCGTCTGTGTTCCGCATGCTGACTATAGAGATAACGTGACTCACGGACACATTGTCTAATCTTGTCTATATCCATAGCTTACCACAGAACAGCTTCGAACACGTCTCTGGCAAAGATAGTTTCAAATCTCTGCCAGCCATCTCTGCAGGTCGCTCACCGCCTGACGTATGTCGCGAATCTGTTGCTCACCGCTGATTTCGCGCTCGATGATGAGTTCGCCGTCGAAGCCAATCTCCTTGAGACGCCTGAGAAACTCCGGAAAGCGCACCTTCCCCTGCCCGACAGGAACCTCGTGTCCAAGATGGTCGCCATCCGTCGGGTACAGCCCGTCCTTCACATGCACGTTACGCACCCACCTGCCAATCACATCCAGCGCATCGATGGGGTTGCCTTTGCCGTACAGAATCAGGTTCGCGGGGTCTAAATTGATGCCCAGATTGTCGGTACCCACGCGCTGGATGGTACGCAGCAACACCACGGGCGTCTCCTGTCCCGTCTCAAACCAGAAGCCGATGCCCTGCTGCTGGCAATACTGCGCCACTCCACAGATGGCGTCCACCACCGGCGGGTATTCGGGGTCGGTCATATTCTCGGGGATGAAGCCGCAGTGCGTGATGATAGCAGGGGCACCAATCCACGAGGCAAAATCCGCCCATCGCTTCAGCTCCTCCACCCGTTGCGCCCTGTACTCGCGAGGCACCAGTCCCAGGGTAATCGGTCCGCGGGTGAAGTTCCATTCGGCGGGACCGCTCCAGCCCGCCCACACCGCGCACACTCTTACGCCGGTCTTCGCCGATTCTTCTACCACCACCTGCGCCACCTCGCGCGTGGCGAGGGAAGTATCCCAGCAGGCAAGCTGGCACACTTTGAGCCCGAACTGCGCGACGTGGTCGAAACACCTGCCTCCGTTGGTCAGGCTGTTGATGACACCGATATCCATGAGTCCGCTCCTCCTTCCGGCAGCACATCTTTCGCTTCGCGCCTGCGTCGGCGATTTCCTGCCGTACGGGTATAATCGGCATGGTGAAGCAGATGCGAACAGTATACTTAGACCACGCTGCGACTACACCGATAGACCCCGAAGTGCGCGAAACTGTCGCACAGGCAATGGCGGAGTGCTGGGGCAACGCCTCCAGCCTGCACCTGTTCGGGCGTAAGGCGCGCGACCTGCTGGATGAGGCACGGGCGACCGTGTCGCAGGCTCTGGGCTGTCTTGACGCGGAGGTTTTCTTCACGTCTGGCGGCACCGAGTCGAACAACATGGCGATTTTCGGGGCCGCGCGGGTGGCTCCTCCACATAAAAGGCATCTCATCACCACTGCCATTGAACACCATGCGGTACTGCACGCCTGCCAGCGACTGCAGCAGGACGGTTGGGACGTCACCTATCTGCCAGTGGACACGACGGGTATGGTGAACCCCGATGACCTGCGTCATGCGCTGCGTGAGGAGACATGGCTGGTCAGCGTCATGCACGCGAACAACGAAATCGGCACCCTGCAGCCCATCCGCGAAATCGCCGCCATCTGCCGCGAGGCGGGGGTGTGGCTGCACTGTGACGCGGTGCAAACCTTTGGATTGCTGGAGATAGATGTGGAGAAATTGGGCGTGGACATGCTCTCCGTTTCAGCGCACAAGTTATACGGTCCGAAAGGCGTTGGGGCACTGTATATCCGTGGAGGGGTCAAGATTGCGCCTCTTCTGGTAGGTGGAGCGCAGGAGCGCGAACTGCGTGCGGGCACGGAGAACGTGCCCGGCATTGCTGGTTTCGCCAGGGCAGTGGAGCTGAGCCGTACCCGGTACGCGACGGCATGGCAAAAGGTCAGGGCACTGCGCGATAGGCTGCGCACACGCCTGCAGGATTTGGTGCCGGATATACGGGTGAATGGACACCCTCAGCAGTGCCATCCGGGCATCCTCAGCGTGACCTTTGAGGGTATCTCGGCAGAGAGCCTCTTGATCGCTCTGGATCGGCGTGGGGTTGCTGCCTCCGCAGGGGCGGCATGCAGTGCGGGGTCTATTGAGCCGTCGCACGTGCTGCTTGCGCTGGGGATGGACGAAGCGAAGGCGATGAGCACCGTTCGCCTCAGTCTGGGTAGGGGCAACACGCCAGACGAGGTAGATTTCGCGGCGGAGGTCATCGCGGAAGAGGTTGGTCGTTTGCGACGCAAAGCTGCTTCATCCGGAGGACGAGTTTACAGCCCAGTGGAAGCCTCGCCTTACAGATGGCGTTGATTCCTCATTTGGAGGGCGAACCTTCGAGTGAGCCAAGAACACCCTTCCGCAGGACTTGCCTACATCCTTCCAGAAATGATTCACACCAACGTGCCTTAGGGAGACCATAGCCGATGGGAGAAACTTTAACGCATCGCGAACGCTGGCTGAGGACCTTTCACTACGAGCCAGTAGACCACGTGCCCGATGAGGAGTTCGGTTACTGGACGGAGACATACGCCGAGTGGCACAAACAGGGATTGCCTGAATGGGTGGACGAAGAGTGGAAGGCCAATCAGTTCTTCGGTTTCGCACCGCGCGCAGGCGTGCCGATCAACCTGGGATTGATACCGCCCTTCGAAGCCAAAGTGCTCGAAGAGACCGACCGATACCGCCTCCAGATCGACGGGACAGGCGTGAAAAGCATCGTGTACAAGGACGGCACATCCACCATCCCCCACTACCTCGAGTTCCCCATCAAAAGCCGGGAGGACTGGCTGGAGTTCAAAAAACGCCTGGACCCCGATGACCCGCGTCGCTATCCTGCCGACTGGGAGCAGTGGAAGCAATCAGTGGCAAACCGCGACTATCCTCTGGGGGTGTACTGCGGAAGCCTGTTTGGCTGGATTCGCGACTGGATGGGTTTTGAGGGGGTCTCTTATGCCTGTGTAGACCAGCCCGACCTCGTGGAAGAGATAATGGAGCATCTCACGCAGATGGCATTGACCGCTATCCACAAAATCCCCGCCGATGTCGAACTGGACTACGCCTCGTTCTGGGAGGATATGGCGTTCAACAAGGGGCCCATCATCTCGCCGAAACTGTTCCGCCAGTGGATGACGCCCCGCTACAAACGCATCACGGACGCTCTCCGCGAACGCTTCGGTATCGACATCGTGTATGTGGACTGCGACGGTAACATCCTGCAGCTGGTGGAGCACTGGCTGGCGGGCGGGGTGAACGTGATGTTTCCACTGGAAGTGCGGGGCGGTTCTGACCCCGTGTTGATTCGGAAGAAGTTCGGCAAGTCGGTGCTTTTGATGGGTGGTGTGGACAAGACGCAACTCATAGCGGGCAAAGAGGCGATTGTCAGAGAACTGGAACGCTTGAAACCCCTCGTAGAAGAGGGCGGATACATCCCGCACGTAGACCATCGATGCCCGCCCGACGTCACTTACGAGAACTACCTGTTCTATCTGGAGACGAAGCGCAAGATGTTTGGTATTCCCGACCCACCGAACTGGGAAGAGGTGAAAGCAACGCTGCACAGATAGCGGTCTGGAGGGTCACGCTCCCTCGTGACCCTCCCCCCAACGCGGGTTAATCTCCTTGCGTGCGACGAGGGTTTCGTACCCGGAGGTCACATTCACCCCCTGTAATATGCTATACTAAAGGAGGGAAACTCACCGCAGGAGTAGCGGAATGACCTGGCATCATACCACCGTCATCGCCGTTCGGCGCAATGGGCAGGTAGCCGTCGCCGCCGACGGACAGGTAACTTACGACCAGACCGTGTTGAAACATACCGCGCGTAAAATCCGCCGCATGTATCACGACCGCGTACTGGCTGGATTCGCCGGGGCAGTCGCCGACGCGCAGGCACTGGCAGACCGCTTCGAAGCCAAGCTGGAAGCCACGAATGGCAACCTGCGCCGGGCGGCGGTGGAGTTTGCGAAAGAGTGGCGCACCGACCGAATCCTGCGCCGCCTGGAAGCCATGATGATTGTCGCAGACCGCGACGACCTGCTGCTCATTTCGGGTGATGGCAACGTGATTGAACCCGATGATCACGTGCTGGCTATCGGCAGTGGAGGGGCGTACGCTGCAGCTGCAGCACGTGCACTGATGCGGCACACCTCTCTGTCCGCAAAGGAAATCGCACTGGAATCCATGCGCATTGCGGCGGAGCTGTGCATCTATACCAACGACAAAGTACAGTGTGAGAGCATCGAATGAACATCGTGGAGGAGTTCAACATGGAAGAGGATTTGACGCCCCAGCGGATTGTGGAGGAACTGGACAAATACATCATCGGGCAACAGAAGGCAAAACGCGCCGTTGCCATCGCCCTGCGCAACCGCTATCGGCGCAAACGCCTGTCTGAGGACCTGCGCGAAGAGGTTATCCCCAAAAACATCCTGATGATTGGTCCTACCGGCGTTGGTAAGACGGAAATCGCGAGGCGCATCGCCCAGCTGGTCAAGGCTCCGTTCCTGAAGGTAGAAGCCACCAAGTTCACCGAGGTGGGGTACGTCGGGCGGGATGTGGACTCGATGATACGCGACCTCGTCCAGACGGCTGTACGGATGGTGGAGAGCGAAAAGATAGAAGAGGTGCGTGCCCGTGCGGAAGAGATAGCCATCGAACGAATCGTGGACAGGCTCATGCCTCGCCGCTCGCGACGCAGTGTCCAGTCCGGAACTCCATTCGAACGTCTGTTCCGTGCGCTCTACGAGGAGGAGTATAAGGAGGAAGAGGAGGACACGTCCCTGGCGGCAAAGGAGCGGCGCGAGCGCGAACGCCGGATGCGTGAGAAGCTGATGGAACGGGTGCGCAGCGGCACGATGGACGATGAAAAGATAGAGATAGAGGTGGAGCAGTCCGGCCCGCCTATGCCGTTTGTGCAGGTGTTCGGTCCGCAGGGCATGGAAGAGATGGGTCTGGACCTGCCCGATATGCTGCGCGGGATGATGGGTGGACGGAGGCGCACCACCAAGGTAACCATCCGCGAGGCAAAGCAGATACTGACGCAGGAGGCTGCCCGCGAGCTCATTGACCGTGAGCAGGTCGTGAGCGAAGCCATCCGCCGTGCGGAGGAGAGCGGTATTATCTTCATCGATGAACTGGATAAAATCGCCGGACGCGAGCAGGGCTACGGTCCCGACGTGTCGCGCGAAGGGGTACAGCGTGACCTGCTGCCCATCATCGAAGGCTCGACGGTGATGACCAAGTTTGGCGCGGTGCGCACGAACCATATCCTGTTCATTGCCGCAGGAGCGTTCCATGTCTCCAAACCCAGTGACCTCATCCCCGAGCTTCAGGGACGTCTGCCCATCCGTGTGGAACTCGACAGCCTGAGCGAGCAGGATTTCGTGCGCATCCTGACCGAGCCGCAGAACGCCCTGGTGAAACAGTACAAAGCCCTGCTGGCAACAGAGGGAGTGGAACTGGAGTTTACTGACGACGCTATCCGTGAAATCGCCGCCATCGCCGCGCAGGTGAACAGCACCAGCGAGAACATCGGCGCACGCCGATTGCACACGGTGATGGAGCGTGTGCTGGAGGACATCTCCTTCCGCGCCAGCGAACTGGCTGGACAAACGGTCACCATCACCGCTGAATATGTGCGCGAGCGGCTGGCAGACGTGCTGCGCAGCGAGGATTTGAGCCGCTATATCCTGTGATGACAACTCGACGAGGAGAGGGAGGTTTACCATGAAAGTCAGTGTGATTGGAGGCGGCGGGCGAGTCGGCTCCAACACCCTTTACGCTCTGCAGATGGGTGGGATTGTGAAAGAACTGGTGGTTATCGACGTCGCCCGCGAATTGGCTGAGGGAGAGGCATTAGACCTGCGTCACGGGGCCTCGCTGTCCGCCCCGCAAATCATCACCGCAGGCGGCACCGACGCTGCCGAAGGGTCAGACATTGTCATCATCACCGCCGGGTTGCGACGCAAACCCGACGAGAGCCGCCTCGACCTGATCAACCGCAACGTGTCGCTGTTCCGCAGTATCTTAAGCGACCTGCGGCAGGTCAGGCTTTCGGAACACACTGTGCTACTGGTAGTGTCTAATCCGGTAGACATCCTGACGTATCTGGCAGTGAAGGAGTTTACCCTGCCGCCGCATCAGGTCATTGGTCTGGGCACGGTGCTGGACACTGCCCGCTTCCGTTCCCTGTTGGCGGAGTACTTCGGCGTGGCAGCAACCGACCTGAAGGTGCTCATTCTTGGCGAGCATGGCGACAGCATGGTGCCTGTTTGGTCCAGCGCGACGGCAAATGGCGTGCCGCTGCAAAGCCTGCCGGGCTATGACCCCGCGAAGGTACAGGAGATTTTCGAATTCACCAAAAAGAGCGGCGCGGAAGTCATTCGCCTCAAAGGCGGTGCGGGCTATGCCGTGGGACTGGCTATTCGCGAGGTAGTGCACGCCATTCTGCTGGATACCAGGCAGATTTTGCCCGTTTCCACCCTGCAGACGGGTCTTTACGGCATCAGCGACGTGTGCCTCAGTGTGCCCACCATTGTTGGGCGGCGAGGGATGATACAGCAGATTGAGATGAAGCTGACCGAAGAGGAGCTGCAAGGGCTACGTCGCTCCGCACAGGCGCTGCAGGAGACCCTGTCGCAGGTGCTGGCACAACCATAACGGCAGAGGCTCCGTTGCCGATAATCTTTCAGGAGGTACACCACGAGAGCAACGCATCATGTTAATCGATGACCTGAAGAATCTGGTGGTGGAAGCAGGTCAGCTGGCGCGACGACTGGCGGATGACTTCACGCTGGAAACCAAAAGCGACGACTCTTTCGTCACCAGTGCAGACCGGGCAGTGGAAGGCTACCTGCGTGAACACCTTGCCCGCCTCCTGCCTGAAGCGGGCTTTTTCGGGGAGGAGGAAGGCTTCACCAACCGCCACGCCCGTCTGCTGTGGGCGATCGACCCCATCGACGGTACCAGCAACTTTGTGTTCGGCATTCCGCTGTGGGGCGTATCGGTGGCGCTGGTGGAGGAAGAGACCTGCCGACTCGGCGTCATCTTTCTGCCCGTTCTGGATGAGCTTTACTGGGCAGAGGCAGGAGGCGGCGCCTATCTCAACGGGAAACGCATCACGGCGGTAGACAGCGAGGAGTTCACCTCCGAAGACGTCATCTGTTACGCCAGCGATGCAGTCAGCGCACACCTGCTCAGCATCATGCCAGGCAGACCCCGCTGTTTCGGCAGTGCGGTGGTGAAGCTGGCGTGGACTGCCGCCGGACGAGTGCGAGGAGCCATCTCGCTGGGTAAGCTGTACGACCTCGCAGCGGGACTGCTTCTTTGCCATGAGGCTGGCTGCGAGACACGCTACCTGTCTGGGGCAGAGTGGCACCTGCAGCACTTGCTGAGTGGGGCTGCCCTGCGCGAACCGATTCTGACCGCACCACCGAAAACGATGCGGGCGATTTTCAGCCTGCTTCACAAGACTTCATGAGAGGAATGTAAGATGACGTGTGATGAACTGGTGCAGACTTTCAAGAGCACCTCGGATGTTTTGCAGTCGCTATGCTGGCATGTGCGCTACTCGCTGGGCAAAACTGGCGAGGGGCTTTCCAAACATGAAACGTTCACCGCCGTGGCGCTGGCATTGCGCAACTGTATCATCGACCGAATGATTGAAACCGAGAGGCGGTACCAGCAGAAGGATGTCAAACGGCTCTATTACCTGTCGCTGGAGTATCTTATTGGGCGTTCGCTCACCAACAACCTGATCAATCTGGGGTTGTATGACCTCTTCCGCGACGCGCTCCTACAGCAGGGAATTGACCTCGACGAGATCGAGGAGACCGAGAGCGACGCCGCCCTGGGCAACGGTGGGCTGGGCAGGCTCGCTGCCTGCTTCCTCGACTCGCTGGCGACGCTGGGAATGCCGGGCTACGGCTACGGCATCAACTATGAGTACGGCATCTTCAAGCAGGAAATCCATCACGGTTATCAGCATGAGAAGCCTGATAAATGGCTTCGAGGCATGTCACCGTGGCTGATCGAGCGTTTCGAGGAGCGTTTCTTTATCCCCATCTATGGGCGCATCGAGCACACTGTAGACAGGAACGGTCACTACCAGCCCCTTTGGGTGGACTGGAAGCTGATTGTGGGCGTGCCTTACGATATGCCCATCGTGGGATATGGCGGAAAGACAGTCAATGTACTGCGCCTTTTCTCGGCACGCTCGTACCATGAGTTCGATATGCAGATATTTAACAGTGGCGACTATATCAGCGCGGTGGAGCAGAAAATCGCCTCCGAGACTATCTCCAAAGTGCTCTACCCCTCCGACTCGGTAGCGGCGGGAAAGGAACTGCGATTAACGCAGGAGTACTTCCTGGTAGCCTGTGCCCTGCGCGACGTCGTGCGCCGCTACACGCAGCAACACGACACCTTTGACCAGTTTCCGCACAAGGCGGCGATACAGCTCAACGATACCCACCCCGCATTAGCCATCGCCGAGCTGATGCGCATCTTGGTGGACGAGAACCACCTGCCGTGGGAACATGCATGGCAGATTACCGAACAGACCTTCGGCTATACCAACCACACGCTGATGCCGGAAGCGCTGGAAAAATGGCCTGTTGCCCTGTTCGAGAAGCTGCTTCCCCGCCACCTGCAGATTATCTATGAAATCAACCGCCGTTTTCTCGAGCACGTCATGTGGCTCTACCCGGGCGACAACGAAAGGTTGCGCCGTGTGTCCATCATCGAAGAAGGCGAACAGCAACAGGTGCGGATGGCGCATCTCGCCATTATCGGCAGCCACTCGGTCAACGGCGTGTCGAAACTGCACAGCCAGCTGATTACCACTTCGCTGGTGCCCGATTTTTACGACCTGTTCCCGCACAAGTTCAACAGCAAGACCAACGGCGTCACCCCACGCCGCTGGCTGAAGCTGGCAAACCCGCGATTGAGCCAGCTCATCGATAACACCATCGGTAACAGGTGGATCACCGACCTGAAGCGGTTGCGCTCACTGGAGCGCTTTGCGGATGACGCGGCTTTTCAACAGCAGTTTCGAGAAATCAAACAGCTGAACAAACTGCGTCTGGCTCACCTTATCCGTGAGACCACAGGAGCGTCTGTGCCAGCGGACAGCCTGTTCGACGTGCAGGTCAAGCGCATCCATGAGTATAAACGGCAGTTGCTCAACGTGCTGCACATCATTCATCTGTATCTGGGAATCATTGAGGAGCAGCGGTATCCCACGGTACCGCGTACCTTCATCTTCGGGGGTAAAGCCGCGCCCGGCTACTGGGCCGCCAAGAACATCATCAAACTCATCAACAATGTGGCAACGGTGATAAACCACGACCACCGCGCGAGAGATTACCTGCGGGTGGTGTTCCTGCCGGATTACCGCGTGTCACTGGCGGAGGTGATTATCCCCGCTGCCGACCTGAGCGAGCAAATCTCCACCGCTGGCATGGAAGCCTCGGGAACCGGTTGCATGAAGTTTGCCATGAACGGCGCGCTGACCATCGGCACGCTGGACGGCGCGAACATCGAAATCATGGAGGAAGTCGGCAAGGAGAACATCTATATCTTCGGGCATACCGCCGAACAAATCCGAGAGATGCGGCGGGAAGGCAGCTACGACCCACGTGCGCTCTACGAGTCGAACCCCATCATTCAGCGCGTGATGGACACCTTCCGCACCGACCTGTTCTGCCCGCATGAGCCCGGACTGTTCCGCTGGATATTCGACAGCCTGGTGCATCACGGCGATTACTACTTCCACCTTGCCGACCTGCCTTCGTACATCGAGATGCAGGAACGAGCGGCTCAGGAGTACCTGCAGCCAGAACTGTGGACGCGCAAAGCCATCCTGAACGTCGCCCGCATCGGCAAGTTCTCCAGCGACCGCACTGTGCAGGAATACGCCCGCGACATCTGGTACATCAAACCGGTCAGCAAGACGTAGGGGCTGACCCCCGTGTCTGCGCTGTCAAATCGGGGCAACACTTGTGGTTGCCTCTACCACGCCGTTTGCACGTACCACGGAAATGGGGCAACCACAGGGGCTTGGAAAACCTCTGGAGGCAAACCCTCGTGCACGCCTCCACGTGCAGTGCAGGGAGCGCATCCATCTCCCCTAGCAGGTTTTACCAGCCTCTGTACCGAACGAATCTGCACAGTTCCCAGTGGTTGCGGGAGGACGAAGTTGAACCAAGTGGTTACACGTTTGACTGCTCGATGGCTTGCACTGTACCTGTTTCTGCTCATCCTGTCGCCGCTGCAGGCGCAGACGGCGGTCAAGCTGCTCGGCAGGGGCGTGGTGCTGAAGCAGTATGTGCAGCCTTTTTATAACAGCCCGCAAATCGTGAACGTGTTGGAAGTAGACCTGCGCAACCCAGCCGTGCGCGTGGAAGCCGAGGTGGGCACGGGGAAGGTGTATCGCCCTGAACCCTATCAGGGACGGGAGATTGTCAGCGAGACCGTGCAACGGCTGGGCGCGCTGGCAGGGGTGAACGCCGATTTCTTCCCCTGGACAGGCGACCCGCTGAACCTGCACATTCAGGGGGGCGAGCTGGTCAGCGAACCCGGCTCTGACCGTTCGGTCTTCGGCTTGACGGGGGACGGCGTGGTGCTATTTGGTGCGCCGCGCTGGAACGGGCAGATGACCCCAGAAAACGGTGAGCCGATACCCTTGAACGGGCTGAATCGCGCCATTCAGGCGAATGAGTGCCTGCTGGTAATGCCGCGCTGGGGCGATGCCTACCCCGTGCCCAACGGCGCGGTTGTTCGGGTCCTGCGCGAAGTGGACGGCGTGCCCGTACTGGGCAAACAGATCCGCGCCCGGCTCGGCGAGATGGTGCAGGCAACGTCGCCAGTGCCGGTACCCCCCGATGGAGCGTTGCTGGTGGCGACGGGCAGTGTGGCAGAGCGCGTCAAGGGATTGCCGGACGGAACCATGCTCACATTCCACTTTGGCATTGCGGCGACCGACAACATCGTCGCGCTGGTGCCGCAGAAAGCAAGACAGACTACTCGCCTGGCGTCGCGCGGCGGCTTTGAACGGCAAAATGGTGTGGACTACTGGGCGCAGGCAACGATGGCGGTGGGCGGCGGTCCGTGGCTGGTGCGCAATGGGGAGATACTCATCGACGCGCCGCAGCAGGGCTTTCAGACCGGTTTTTCGGACAGGCGCCACCCGCGCACGGCAGTGGGCGTCACCGCGCAGGGCAAACTGTTGCTGGTAACCGTAGACGGACGGCAGCCGATGTCGGGTGGCATGACCCTGTATGAGCTGGCACAGCTGATGAAGCAGCTGGGCGCAACGGATGCTATCAATCTGGACGGCGGCGGTTCCACAACGCTGGCGGTGCGCGGTGGACTGGTGCTGAACAGCCCTTCCGAAGGCAAACAGCGTCCTGTGGCGAATGCGGTGGTGGTCTACGCACCCCGCCCGACCGCAGCGGAGGTGGAGATGCAGCTGGAACCGACTTCTGCCACCCTGCGTTCTGGAGAGAGCGTGCAGTTTACCGTGCGCCCGCAGGCACAGGCGGCGCGGTTCAACCCCTATCATCTGCTTTACGGCACCACAGGGGGCATCGGCTTCGTCGACCAGAACGGGCGGTTCACCGCGTTCAAGGCAGGTAAAGGCACGGTCAGCGTGCTGTTGCCCGACGACCGCCTGTTGCAGGCGGAGGTCACAGTGCTGCCTGGCGACCCGGCGCGCATCGTGCTGGTGCAACCGGCTCAGGTGCCTGCTGGATTGGAGCGGTTTGACCTGGTCGTGCGTGTGACCGACCAGGCAGGCAACCCGTGTGCAGGGGTTTTGGTGCGACTGCAGGCAAAAGGTGCGGTGCCTGAGCAGGACAGCGCGACCACCGACGCGACCGGCGCAGCCCGGTTCACTGTGGCATGGGATGCCAGCGTACCTGCGAGCGAATGCCTGATGACCATCACCGCCCCAGAGGCGAAAGGCGTCACGCCATTGCAAATCAAAAGACCTGCGCAGTGAGGAGGATTCCATGCGAGTTGGAGTGATTGGACTGGGCATCATGGGTGGGGCGATTGCCGAGCGGCTACTCGCCACCGGACATGAGGTGTTCGTATACAACCGCACCCGCGAGAAGGCGGAACCGTTGCTGGCGCAGGGAGCGCAATGGGCGGATACCCCAGCCACCGCGGCTGCGCACAGCGAGGTGGTGATTTCCATTGTCACCGACCCCGCCGCGGTAGAGCAGATTACCTTCGGGGAGTGCGGGGTGCTGAGTGCGCTGCCGTCAGATAGCGTGCATTGCGATATGAGCACGGTGTCGGTCGCATGGACGCGCCACATGGCACAGACCTATCGCCAGGCGGGCAGGCGGTTCGTGCAGGCGCCGGTGCTCGGCGGCAGGAAGCAGATACTGGAAGGCACCCTTCTGGTGTTTGGAGGTGGCGCACAGGAGAACGTCGCACGCTGTGAACCAGCATGGCGTGCCTTCTCGGACAAAATCTGGCACTTCCCGACCGCCGAGCAAGCTACCACCACCAAGCTGGCGTGCAACATGCTGATTGCGCACATGATGGTAGGGCTGGGGCAGTCGTTGCTATTCGCGGCAAAGGGAGGCGTGTCTCCTGCGATGCTGATTGACATCCTGTCCAAATCCAATCTCGGCGCGCCGATGTATTCCACCAAAGGCAAAGCTTTGCTAGAGCGCAACTTCCGCGCCAACTTCTTCGTGCGCCATCTGCTGAAAGACCTGACGCTGGCGGAAGAGGCGGCGCGGGAGACCAACACCCCGCTGCCCATGAACGCCCTTACCCGCGAGCTGTTTGTCGCCGCCATGCAACAGGGCTACGCGGACGAAGACTACTCGGCGGTGGTGAAGGTGCTGGAGAGTCTGGCGGGAATCGAAATCAAGGAGGAAACACCATGAACGACCTGGTTCACCGAGCATTTGAGGCATACCAGCAGCTGATTGCGGACATCGCCCGTTCGCAAGGAGAGGCAATCCGTCGCGCGGCGAAACTGTGTGCCGACTGTCTATCCCGGCAGGGCGTGATTCACATCTACGACACCGGGCATCTGGTCTCGCGCGAGCTCATCAACCGCGTGGGCGGACTGGCGGCGATGTCCCCGCTGAACTTCAGCCTGTCCGTAGAGAACCCGAACCAGTTTCGTCAGGCGCAGGGCGAGACGGGCAAAGGCGGCTTTGAAACCGACGCGCTGATTGTTTCCGCCGCGCTGAAGCGCAGCCACGCGAAGGCGGGCGACGTGCTGATTATCGGCACGGTGTCGGGCAAGCAGACAATACCCGTGGAGCTGGCGATACAGGCGAAGGACCACGGATTAACCACCATCGGCATCACGTCGCTGCGCTACTCCTCGCAGCTGCAGTCGGTGCATCCGTCGGGCAAGCGGCTGTTCGAGGTGGTAGACCTGGTGATCGACAACGGCGCGGACTACGGCGACGCCATGCTGGAGGTGGAGGGGCTGGACCGCAAAATCTGCCCCGCTTCGGGCATCGGCGCGGCGATGGTGATGTGGGCGATGGTGGCGGGCATCGTGGAAGAGATGCTGAAGCGCGGTCTACAGCCCACCGTGTTCAAGAGCATCAACCTGCCCGACGGACCTGAAATCTACAAACAGACGTTGGACGACTACATCCGCAAGGGGTACTGAGCGATGATTAAAGCCTATTTTGACGCCGTACGACAGCAGCTGGACGAAGTGGAGCGCACGCAGATGGGAAACCTGCAGCGTGCCGCACAGGCGATGGCGGATGCCATTGCCAATGACCGTCTCATCTACGTCTTCGGCGCGACACACGCGGGCATTCTGGCGCAGGAGCTGTTCTACCGCGCAGGCGGTCTGGCGTGCATCTCCCCTATCCTGCCGCCTGGGTTGACCTGCGATGTGCGCCCTATCACCATGACCTCCCATCTGGAGCGGCATTCGGGTTATGCGCAGATTTTCATGAACGAGATACCGATTGAGGCAGGCGACGTGCTGATAGTGCATTCGGTGTCCGGACGCAACGCGGTGGCAGTGGAGGTGGCACAGTACGGACGCGACAAAGGGGCGACGGTGATTGCCCTGACATCGCTGACCTATTCGAAGTCGGTGACGCCACGCGCGGGCACGAAACGGCTGTTTGAGGTGGCGGACATCGTGCTGGACAACTGCGGCGTGATTGGCGATGCGGTGGCGGAAATCCCCGGAATGAGGCAGAAGGTGTCTCCCACTTCCACGGTTATCGGCGCGGCGATGCTGAACGCGCTGGTGGCGCAGACGGTCGCCCTGCTGCAAGAGCGCGGCATCGAGCCGCCCGTCTTCCTGAGCGCGAACCTGGACGGCGGCGATGTGCATAATGCCAGACTGCTGCAGCGATACCGAGGGAGGGTGACTTACCTGTGAACGACGCAATACTCGCCCGACTGCGCACGCCGTATAAGTATCCCAGGCTGGTGCTGGAGCCTTCGTTTCGCGCGGGCCAGTTCGACAGCCACGGGGTCGATGTGCCGTTCGTCTTTCGGTATGGCAGCCGCTTTGCCATGAGCTTTGTGGGCTTCGACGGCATCGGCTACCGCACGGGGCTGGCGTTCTCGGACGACCTGATTCACTGGCAGAAGCAGGGCATCTGGATCGACCGCGGCGCGCCCGGTTCGGTGACGGAGTTCAACGTCGCACTCACATGGATTCTGCGCGACAACAACCTGTTCGGTGCGGGTCGGTTGCGTCGGATGAAAGGGCAGTATGTGGGCACGTACCACGCCTACCCCAAACCCGGTTACGAGGCGGGTCCCGCCGCCATCGGCATCTGCCACAGTCGCGACCTGAAAACGTGGCAGTTGGAACCGCCCTGCCTGTACGCACACGAGGGAGCCGAATGGGAGCGTGCGGGGCTGTATAAATCGTGCCTGCTGGAGCATCGCGGAACCTACTACCTGTTCTACAACGCCAAAGACCGCGAGAGCGGCTGGAAAGAGCAGATTGGCGTGGCGACATCGCCTGACCTGAAAAGATGGACACGCTATGAGGGCAATCCCATCCTGCGCGTGGGCAAGCGCGGCGCGTGGGACGACATCTTCGCCAGCGACCCCTGTGTGCTGCAGGTCGACAAGGACCTCTGGGCGATGTTCTACTACGGGCTGAGCAGTGACGGGCACGCGCGCGATGGCGTCGCCTTCAGCCGCGACCTCCTGCACTGGGAGAAGGCGCCAGAGGTGCTTATCGATGTGGGCAAAGAGGGGAGCATCGACTCCCGCTTCGCCCACAAGCCCAGCCTCTTCTGGCACAATGGTTGCCTGTATCACTTTTACTGCGCGGTATCGCCGCTGGCGGAGGGCAGGGCGGGAGACGTCGAAGTCGGCGAGCGCAGAGGCATCGCAGTAGCGACATCCAAACTGCTCTGGTAGACCAACATCCGCTGGAGGGCGAGGCTCCTGCCGAGCCATTGGTGCGTGTTTCTGTGCCTCCCGGGAGCCACGCCCTCCGTTGCGAGTTACCACCTCGTGCGCACGGTGTAGGTCACCTTCACCGCGCCGTTGCGCTCGACTTTCACCGGAAACTCTATGGTACGGGCATCCAGCTTGTTATACGGGTGGCTGTTGTTGAGAATCTGCCACTCGCCCCAGAAGTGTTCCACAATCCACACGTCCGCATCGGTCTCTTTGTGGTTGCGCACGGTGATTTCATAGGTCTCTTCAATCACTCGGTCGGAAATCTGTTTGTAATCGGTGCGTTTGCGCTCGCCGACCACATCGAACGCATCCCCGATGTACAGGCGTACCAGTTCGTCTTTGGGCGTGTGGTCGATCAGGTCCTCTCCCAGAAACTGCAGGTTGCCACGGTCGTCCGCTTTGTACAGACGCACCTTGCCTTTGGGCAGCGGCATGCCCATATTGTTCTCCTTTGTGTTGCGCAGCTCCACCACGATGTTCAGTTTCACGTTCTGGGTATCACTGCCCATGCCCGGACCTCGGATGCCCTGTATCCACCACCGCCTGCCCGCGTCCAGCACCAGCTTGCGCGTGACCTTCACATCGGAGGCGGTCAACAGGGTCATCTGCTTGGTCTCGTTGTCCCGTACCGTGGTGGTGCCCTGAAGGGTGTAAAGGTGGTATTCGAAGAACGCCTCCTCTTCGAACTGCGGCGCAGCTGCACGCTTCATCGCCATCGCGTCCATCGGCACGACACCCATTCCGGGCGCTTCCTGCACCCGGCGCACATCTCCAGCCAGCAACTGCAGTTGCGCATCGGAGTAGGTCGCACCGCTGCGGTTGTCAATGGTCACCCAGCCCGTGAGGTCAACCATCGTTTCGTCTTTGTTGACGACTGCCACATAGTCCGCTTTCCACGTGATGCCGTTGGCGAGATACGAGACCTGTGTATTGTGTGTGCCAGCTCGGTCCACATCCAGCTTCCACAGTAGCGACGGACGCGACACCAGTCCCTCGGGAAGCTCGGTCAACTCGATTTGACCGGTGGGGTTCAGCACGATACGCCCGTCCTTCAGCCGTATCACCAGTCCCTGATACACCGTTCCGCCGCCGCCTGCATCGGTCTGCCCCACAATGGCAGTGGGCGGATTCAGCAACGTACCCTCCAGTATCTCCACCTTGCCGTCGGGGTGTACCTGCTTGAATCGAACCGTCTTGCCCACGGATTTGTTGAGGATGGAAATAGGGTTCAGCAGGTCGTACTGGTAGTTCTGCTCGCGCACGGCAACCGCGTTGGGGGCGGTCAGCGACTTGAAGCTGATGGAGGTCGGGTCTATTTGCGCTGCCACGTCCTCATAGCGCACAAAGTTCACGCCCTCTCTGAGGCTTATCTGCCGGTTCTCGCGCACCACCGCGAAGTTCTGGTTGTAGATGGTGAGCGAAACGCCCTTCATGTCCTTCGCGGTCGAGGTAACCAGGTTCTGTGCTTCCATTGCCATCGCTGCCCCCATCAGGAGAGATAGACACACCAGCAAGTTTCGCAACATATTCGCATTCAACCTCCCTTATTCTGTTCGCACGGATTAGACGCGCCAGCCGGGCAAAATGTTTCTGGGGGGTAGCCTGGCAGCATTATGGCAAATCCCATATCAGCAATCGGCAGGGCAGCTCCGCCTGAAGGAAGTCATACGCAGCCACTGGCTCTATCGGCGCGAGCTGCTCGAAGGCGGGGTTGCCGCTGATGACCACGATACGACTACCGGCATATTCTGCGCTCCACTTGTGCCAAAGCTTGCGATACAGGTGTACCAGCTCCGACGGCTTGCCCATGCGAACGCCGTAAGGGGGGTTGGTCACCAGCACTACCGGCTGATCGGGCGGAGGCAGGTTCAGCGCGTTGGCAACCGCAAACTGGATATCCGTAACCCCCGCTCCCTGCGCGTTCTGCCGGGCAATCTCGATATATCGGGCGTTCCAGTCGCTGCCGCGTAAGGGGGGCGACGTTCCCCCAACAGACGCACTCGCCTCCAGTTCCGCCCGCCAGCGACCTTCGTCATGCAGGACAAGGTTTCGGAACGCCCACTCCTCGCGCCCGCGCGAAGGGCTGATGTCCCGCCGCCATAACGCCCCCTCGATCAACAGCGTACCTGTGCCGCACAGGGGGTCTACCAGCGGACGCTCGTCCCAGCCGGAAGCCATCACCACCGCCGCCGCCAGCGTCGGGCGCAGTGCGGTCATGTGCGCCAGGCTCTGCCGCCAGGGACGCCGGTGCAGACTGGAGCCGGTCAGGTTCAAGCCCAGCAGATACTGGTCGTCCACCAGTGTGGAGAATATCTCCACATCGGGGTTGTCCAGGTTGACGGGCGGGCGTGCGCCTGTGCGTGCGATAAAGCGGTCGCACACCACCTGCCCCACCACGCGGGCGATGTCCATGCTGGTGAAGTCGTGCGTGCCGTCGCGTTCGGAGCGGATGGCGAAGGCGTACTGGTTCTCGAACCACCGCTCGTAAGGAACCTGCCAGGCGAGCTCCTCGATCTCCTGCAGATTGCGCACCTGTGCCTTTGCCAGCAGCGCAAAGAAGCGGTTGACGGTGCGGGCGTAGAGATGCAGGCGATAGATAAGTTCCCATTGGGCGCGGAAGAAGACACGCGATTTGCTGGTGTCCGTCACCTCCGTGCCCAGAGCGGTCAGCTCCTGTGCAGTGATAAACTCCAGTCCAGTCGTGCAGGTGGCGAAGAAGTCGTGATGCATCATCCCCCCGCTATATGATACCACCTCCCGGGGGCAATCTCTTACGCATCCTTCTACCCTGCCAGTTGCCTTCGACGATGACTTCGCGCGGGGTGGCGGTAACGCGCAGGCGGTTACCCCGATAGTGCAGTCCATCGACCCCAAAGGCTGGCAACGCGGCAGGCAGTTTCGGCTGGATGCGCAAGCCCTCCAGAGTCGCCTCAACACCCAGCACGCCATACAGCAGGAAACAGGGAACCAGCCCACTCTCGGGGAAGGGCAAGTCCACCCCCACCTGTCCCGGGTTTTCCTGTTGCGGGACCTCACCCCGAAAGAGGGGCGGTCCTCCGCACAAACGGTCGGGCATCCGGTAGCGCGAGAGTATCTCTCCGAACCGTTTCCAGGCGTTTTCGATGCCGAAGTAGCGCAGGCGCACCATCAGGTCGAAGTAGGAGGTATACAGGATTGCCCCGCCGTCCTGACACTGGTCGCCGTAGGGGGTGCCATGCCACCCGAAATGCCACCACGGAGGCAGCGGGCTGTTACGCTCTTCGGGAGGCGCATTCTCGCCCCACATGGGGTTGTGGATGGTGTTGGCTCGTGGAGCGAAAATCCACTTGCTGTAAGTATCCGGTCTGCCGGTGGAGGTTGGCTCCGTCTCCATCCAACGGTAGATACGCCTCGCCTTCTGCGCATCGCCCAGGCCGTAATACAGCGCTTCCAAATTGACGAACGTGAAGCCGTAATCATGTCGCGCGCCGTCGATATCCACGCAGCCGATGTAGCGTCCTGCCTTCTCGTCCCAGAAGACCTCATCGTAGCGGCGGTGCACCTTCTGGCGGAGAACGCGATAGTCGGTTAACGGTTGCCGGCGCAACACCGCATCGATGCCCTGCATGGCTTCAAGGCTGGCGTAGTACACCGCGTTGGCGTAGGCGTCCAGGTGTCCGAAAGGCAGGATGTCCCAGTAGTTATTGCCCACGCCCTTATGTCTTCCGTTGACGTCCTTGCTGGCGGTGATGATAAGCCCCTCGTGGCCCCTCAACGTCTCCAGCTGGTAAGCCATCGCGCGGCGCAGCCGGTCTGCCTGACTCTTCAGGAACTCCGCGTCCCCCGTCCACAGGTAGAACCTCCAGCAGGCGAGAATAAAGCGAGCATTCGTGTCGAAGTGGCGGGTGTCGTAGGGCGGCGAGGGCGGGAACGGCCAGCCCTCCATTGCGCCCCAGGTGTGCACGTAGCCCTCGCGGGTTATCGGATAGGTACGCAGTTGCTCCATCTCGCCGCGTCGCTGATCGCCGTCATACCAGCAGCGCATGGTTGCCATCCACTCGAACCACGCGGCAGGTCCGGCGGGAGCAGGATAGGTGAAGGCGCGCTCCCACCAGAAGCGGTTCAAGTCTTGCTCCAGCCTGCGCTGCGGGCAAACGAAGCGGGGAAAGGTATCGGGCACGGAATCGGTTCGTGGCAATACGCGTACGCTCCAGTGGCTTATCCAGCGGTCGCCCTGTCGCCGGTAGGGCACATGCAGGCGCAGGTGCATTCGCTTCTCCTCCATCTCCCAGTGCAGGTGCAACCCATCGCCTTCTATGCGCAAATCGGCGTCACGTGTGCCTTCCATCTCTATCCAGCGCGCCCCGTCGAACGAGAGCTCGGCATGGTCACGCCGTTTCAACTGCTGCACAGGCATGTAGCGCTGATTGTCGGTGAAGAAGCGGCTGAACACCACCCCCGCGGCGGAGGTGCAATCATAGCCCGATTTCGTCCATGTCGTGATCCACGTCCAGCGCAGTGCACCCGAGGGAGCTGCCTGCGAACGCAGCTCCGCTTCCACCAGCAGTGTATCCCGCTGCAGGCGGTAGGTCAAACGTCCTTCGCCCACAAACCGCCGGCAATCCACGCGCAATGCCCTGTCGCGCTCTACCGGTTGCCCATCTACCAGAGCGCTGCCGCCGGCCCACACGTCGCGCTGACTGCTCCACCAGCCGATGGAACCTTCTGGCTCCGAAATCTGCACGGTATACTCCCCCTCGCCCAGCGGTTCGTCCAGCGAGAGGGACTGCCACGAGTTATCCGGCACGTTCTGAAGTCGCCGCGAGGCAAGCAACGTCCCCCCGCGGTAGAGGCTTAACACGCACCCCGAATCCGTCGTGTGCCAGGTGGGCAGGTGTACAGAGACGGTGGTGAACTGCTGCCCGGCGGCGATACGGAAGGTTTGTGCCAGGGTGTGCCCTGCCTCCAGCCGCTCGGGAAAGGAAACCTCTCCGCCGCTTTCGAGTGCAATCTGCTCAGAGTGATACACCTGCAGGGGATCCAGGGTAACGCTGGTCTCCGTTTGCCGCACAAGGGTACGGGGAGTGATTTCCCAATCTTCCGGAATGAGGTTCAGGCAGAAAGACTGGCTGCGACGCCCCTTGCCGGTAGGGTCACAGCGCAGGTCGTTCAGGGTGTGCTTCTGTTGCTGTACGGTGAAATAACCGTTGCGCAGGGTGGACATAATATGTCCCCTCCCCCAGATGAAATATGAACGGCTCAGCGGGAGCCTCTTCTGTAGACCCAGGCTTCAGCCTGTGTTCCTGGAGGGCGAACCTCCGGGTGAGCCGCCCCTACACATCCTCCCCGCGGGCGGGGAAGGACTGGCTCGGCGGGAGCCTCGCCCTCCAGATAGGGACTGTTTGCTACTCCGGCAACGGCAGCCGCACCGGCTCGCCGCGTTTGGCGGATTCGTACGCCGCGAAGGCGACCTCTGCCGCCGCCAGACCGTCCTCGCCGGTGATGGGCACCGGTTTGCCTGACGCCACGCTCTCCACGAACGCGCTGACCAGCCCGTAGTCGATACTGGAACCCCAGTGTTCGAGGGTGATGCGCATGTTGCGGTCGTCGTACAGGGTGGAGTTCTGCGCGAACATGTCCATGTACACCAGCCCCTTCGTGCCCACCACCTGCAGGGTGACATCGCCCCACGTGGGGAACACCTTCGGGCGCGACCACGAGGAGTCCAGCGTGGCAAACACGTCGTTGGCGAAGGTCAGCGTCAGCATCCCGGTATCGTCGAAGTCGCCGTGGCAGAAGCCGTTGCCGATTTCTGCGTAGACCTCCACCACCTCGCTCTTGAGCAGGTCGCGGCACAGGTCGGTCACATGCACCGTGTGGTCGATCACCGCGCCCCCGCCAGAGAGTTCGGGCACGATGAACCAGCCTCCCGGGTTGCGCCCTCGGTTGGTGCCTCGAATCGCCAGCACCTCGCCCAGCTCGCCCGCCTCCACCATCTGCTTGAGGCGGATGTAGGAGGGGCTGAAGCGGCAGGGGAACGCGGTCATCAACTGCACACCGTTCGCCTTGCAGACCTCGATCATCGCTCTGCCGTCGGCTTTGCTGGTGGCGAGGGGCTTCTCGCACAGCACATGTTTGCCCGCTTTTGCCGCCATCTCGGTGAGCGGACGGTGCTTGACGTTCTCCGGGCAGACGATAACGGCGTCGATACCGGCGTCCAGCAGGGCTTCATAGCTCTCGTAGAAGCGCGTGCCGTATTGCTGTGCCACCTGTTGCCCGCGCTGCGGGTCGTCATCTGCCACTCCTACCAGCTGCGCCCTGCCCTCGGCTTCCAGCTGCTTCACACAGTGCGCGTAGGAATAGGCGTGCATGTGCGCAAAGCTCATCATGCCGATTCGTACTGCCATCTCAAGCACCTCCTCCCAGCCGAATGACCCTGCCTGTGCGTGCGCTCTCTATCGCCGCCAGTGCAATCTCCACCGCCTTCATGCCGTCCACTGCGGTGATAGAGGGCTGCTGCCCTGCCTCCACGCTGTCCACGAAGTGTTTAATCTCCAGCATGTAGGGGTCTTCCGCCAGCGGGCTTTCGGGCACTGCCACGCCTCCACCACCGCCACCGGCATTCTGTTTCGCCACCATCAACGGCATCGCGAAGCGGCTGTCGAAGGCAATCATGCCCGCGTCGCCCGCGATTTCGAAGTCCACTTTGAACCCGCTGGGGTCTGCCCAGTTTGCCTCCACGTGTGCAATCGCGCCGCTCTTCAGGCGCAGGGTAATCAGGGCGTAGTCGATGTGGTCCAGTTTCTTGAAAGTCAGCGCCTTAGCGAACACACGCTCCACCTCGCCGAACGTCCAGCGCAGCCAGTCGAAGTCGTGGATGACCATGTCCAGAATGGGTCCACCGCTCTGCTCGAAGTCGGCATACCAGTCGTTGGCAGCGCGAGGATATGGACCGCCGCGTCGCGTGCGGATGGCGGCCGGCTTGCCCACCGCGCCCGCCAGCACCAGGTCGCGCGCCTGCTTGAACTCGGGGAAGAAGCGCAGCACCTGTGCAGGCATCAGCGTCACGCCCGCTTTGCTGGCGGCTTCGATCATCTGCTCGCACTGTGGCAGGGTGCGCCCTAACGGCTTTTCGCACAGGATGTGCTTGCCCGCACTGGCGGCTTTCAGCACCAGTTCCAGATGGGTCGGTGTCGGTGTGCAGATGTCCACCATGTCCACCTGTTCGAGCATCGCCTCGTAGCTGGGGAACGCCTGCACCCCAAACTGCGACGCGACACGCTGAGCCGCCTCCGTCACTGAATCGTAGAAACCGATCAGCCGGGTATTTGGCAATTTGGCGTAGGCGGACGCATGGGTGCGCCCCATCGTACCGACGCCTGCAATTCCCACTCGCAGCATGTTGTCACCTCCTCCATCACATCACTGGAAAACCGCTTTGAGGCTCTCAGCGATGTGCTTCAAGCCCAGTTCGGGATAGCCCGGGTAACCCTCTACCTCCGCGGTGATATAGCCATCGTAGCCCACCTGCCTCAGAGCTTCGTCCACCTTTGTCCAGGGGACATTGCCCTGCAATGGGTTGCAAAAGCCGCTGATGTTGCCGATGTGTGTCTTGAAGTCCTTCACATGCACGCGGTAGATGCGCCTGCCGAGGATGCGGATCCACTGGTCCGGATAGCCCATCACCAGCACGTTGCCTGCGTCAAAATACACGCCCGCGTAGGGACTGCCCAGCTCGTCCACGAACTGGCGCATCTCCAGCGGGCTGAGCAGGAACTTGTTCCAGACGTTCTCGATGCCGATACGCACGCCCAGTCGTTCGGCGTCGGGCAGCAGCTCACGCAGTGCACTGTAGGCACGCTCATACGCCTCGTCGTAGGCGGTTTCCTCGTTCACCACGCCGGGCACCACAAGAATCGTGTCCACACCCAGCCAGCTGGCAATCTGCAGTTGCTTGCGGATGGCAGCCATGCCTTTCTCGCGCACAGCGGGGTCGGGACTGGTTAGCGGATAGCGCCAGCCCAAACCGGTGGAGAGGCTGGACAGCTCCACCCCGATGCGCTGTGCGGTCTCTGCAATCTGGCGCACTTCGGACTCCTGCGCGTTGAAGCCGAGAACGCCGTCTTCGTCCATGTTGAACTCGATACTGTCGAAGCCGGCTTCCTTTGCCGCCTTAAGGCACTGTTCAAACGACCAGTCGCCGGGCATCGTCCATCGGTTGACGCCGATTTTCATCGAGATGCCTCCTACTATGGGGATATCGGAACTATGTTCGACGTGGGGCAAAGGTTTCCTGCGGTACCGTGCACAGCGGTACGGTAGTGCGTCACTCCCTCTTCCGCTCCAGCCAGCGGGCATAAATCTCCTTTTAGGAACGCCGCTGCGCTTCGCCGCCTCGCGAATCGCCTCCTTCTCGCTCATCCCCTCAGCCAGCAGACGCCCTATCATCTGCAGTGGCTCCTCTTCGCTCGGTGACGTTGTTTCTTCGCGCACAGGCAGCAGAATCAGCGTGAACTCGCCACGGGGTAGCGTCTGCTCGTAGTGCGACAGCCACTCGCTGACAGTCGCTTGTCGCGCTTCCTCAAACTGCTTGGTGAGCTCGCGGGCGACGAAGATGTCGCGCTCGCCCAGCACTCGCTGCACATCTCTGAGCAACGCTACGACACGATGGGGGGCTTCGAACCACACCACCGCCCGCCGCTCGCCTGCCAGCGACTGCAGGTAAGCGAGCCGCTCCCTGCTTTTGCGGGGTGGGAAGCCGTCAAAGATAAACCGCCCCTCGGGCAAGCCGGCGAGGCTGACCGCCGCCGTCACCGCCGAGGGACCCGGCACGCACACGATGGCTATCCCCTGCTCGCGGGCGCGGCGGATGAGTGCGCTACCAGGGTCGCTGAGGGTGGGCGTACCCGCGTCGGTCACCAGCGCGATGCGTTGGCCGCTCAGCAAACGTCGCACCATCTGCTCGCTCTTCGCAGGGGGCGAATACTCGTGCAGGCTGGTGAGTGGGGTGTGGATGTCGTAATGGTTCAGCAGTTTGCGGGTGACGCGAGTATCCTCCGCAGCGATCAAATTCACCTCTCTCAGCACGCGCAACGCCCGCAGGGTGATGTCTTCCAGATTGCCGATGGGGGTTGCCACCACGTACAGCACGCCCGCTGTCTCTACCACGGTGTCATCACCTTCACCGCGAAGCGCGTTTGCGTGCTGGAGGCGTTGGGGTCGCCAAAGATCAAGAAGATATCGGTGCCCCGGCGTACCTGCTGGCGATAGGTGAGGTATAGCGTGTTCACCTCGTGAAACTTGCCGAAGCCGCTTCCCCTGCCGATATATCGCCCGCCGATGCTGTGCTCGGGGTCGATATCGTAGTTCAGCGTGGCGATGAACTGGTGAAGGTTGCGGTCGGGCGTGTTTGGGTCGCGGTAGCGGATGCGGCTCTGCTCGTAGTGAAGCATCAGGCGCAGCCGCTCGGTGAAGGGCACGCCCTGCAGGAATCGCCAGTAAAGGCTGTCACCCCCCGCGACTTTACCCACCGTGATGACCACATCGCCTGCGTTGTACAGCCGATGCGCGTTCCAGCCTACCATGGCAGAGATGGTGCGGTCGAGATAGGGAGGACGGTGGTAGCGGCTTGCGCTGAGCCAGTACACCATGTCGTTGCGCAGGGTTACCGATACCCAGCCGGTGAGGGTGTCGTCGTAGATGCCGCCGTCCAGCTTCCATCGCTGGTTGCGCACGATGCCCGCATCCATCAGCTGCACGGGACGGTTGTCCCAGCGTTTGTTGTATATCGCCATGCTCTCATAACCGCGCAGTCCTACCTCCGGCGCATAGCCCAACGTCGGCGCGAAACCACGCGATATCTGGTAAACCTGCCCCCCGAAGCTGATGCGTCCATCCCCGCGCTGCCGCCAGAGAATCAGTCCTATCTTCTCGCCGGTGGGCATATCCTGCCCGGAGGTGCGAAAGTACAGCACACTGACGTTGGCGAAGCCGTCGGGGAAAGAGGGGTAAAACACCGCTCCGCCTCCCATTGCCGTGGCGTGCACGCCGGGGCGGTCGTCGCGGACGAACTGCACCTCGGCATGGGAACGCGTGCTCATCTGGTACGCCAGCCGCCCAACGGCTATCCACTGGTCTGCACCCCGACTGAACAGTGCGCCATAGTTCCACCTGCCCACCGTGCCGAAGGACTTGAGCGCGGCGTCCACCGCCTGCACGTTACCGCTGTAGAACAGGGTGGTGTCGGGGAAGAAGCCGTCTCCTTCCACGAAGAAAGGACGGGTCTCGCGCACCAGACGGGGCACGTAGCTGAAGGAGACGCTGTCCACCTCCCGCGCGACGTTCCTGAAGTCGGGGTTGAGGGTAAGCAGAGAGGTCAGCCCTCCGGGCATCTGCCACTTGATGTCCAGACCACTGCGCCACTCGGTTTTGCCGGAGGTGGTATCCAGCTGCGTATACGGCAGGATAATCGGAGGAGGCAGCACCTCGGGCAGCTCCAGGTCGGTCCAGCGGGCGCGTTTGAGCAGGTCCAGGGTAGTGCCGGTGTTCGGAAAGACGTACTGCACGTTGAGGCGAGGCACATTGCGCAGCAACTGCACGCCCAGCTCCTTCTGCCCGCGCGGGATACGCAGGATGCGGAACGGCACGAAGATTTCGGCGGACCAACCGTTGCTGTTTCGGGAGACCGCTGCCTTCCAGTCACCACGCCAGCGGATGTTGCTGATGCTGCCGCCGGGGATGCTCTCGTCCTGTGCGCCGCGCGCGTTCACCCGGAAGGAGTAGGGCTCGACGTTGACTCCCGTCGGCTCCACAGCCAGCTGCACGTAATCGTCCTTCGTCAGGTCGGCGCCGCGGCGGGTTTCCTGCGCCAGAATCTTGTCCGGCTCGGGGTCGTGACAGTCGAACGCCGCGTAGATTCCTTCGGAGGTGTACGCCAGCAGACAGCGGGTGGGCAGTTGGGCTTCACGCTGGTCTTTGAAGTCCCAGAAAGCGGTGATTTCCACTGCGTTCTCCCACTCTCCGGAGGCGAGCACGCCGTCGATGACCGGCGGCTGTGGAAACCGCCTGCCCGGGATGACCACCGCGTCCAGCTCCGCTTCTGCGGGCGCAGAAGCTATTCCCGCGGCGAGAGCCAGTACCCCCCCGACAAGCCAGACAATCCCGCGAACCGAGAACATCATGCGAACCGGGCTCACCAAGTTTTCTCCATACAAATGGACAAAGGTAAGCTACCTGCATTATCTCCCAGTTTTACAGGTTATCATACAAAGTCGTGAGAAAGTTGTCAATGCTGA
The DNA here is from genome assembly GCA_023511455.1 of Bacillota bacterium. Taxonomy (NCBI): domain Bacteria; kingdom Bacillati; phylum Bacillota; species Bacillota bacterium. Next base: position 173,072 of record JAIMBJ010000003.1, on the reverse strand, counting down.
AGGGGGATGCGTCGTGCGCTCAACGCGCCCAGCGATACAATCGCCGCCGTGGTGATGAAAGCAGCGGCATACCCCGCCGATGCCACAATCACTCCCCCGATAAAGGGGGTGAGGGTCGCTGGCAGGTTCATGAACTGCTGCAGCGCGATGTACGTGGGACGTTCTGACGGCGGCGCAACGGAGAGTATCGCATTGGTAAAGGCGTTCCACAGGCTCCATCCCAGCGCGCCCAGACAGGCAAAGACGAGTACGAACCCCCACGCCACGGGCATCACCAAAGCCGCCAGCGGAGGCACTACCGCCAGTGCCACCACCACCCGTAGCGCCCGAACCGCGCCGACCTGATCCGCCATCCAGCCCCATAACGGACCCGTCAGCACCGCCCCCAGCGTCTGAGCGGTCAGATAAATCGCCACGTAGGACTCCGGCAAGCCAAACCGCTCCCGCGCATACAGCACGTAGAAGCTGGAAGCCACGCCTCCCCCGGCCAGCAGAAACTGCGTGGTGAGGATCCAGCGCAGGGCAGGGTCGTTGCGCCACAGGGCAGGGATGCGCCGCAGGTGCTCTACAAAAGTGCGCTCCGGGTCTTCTTGTGGCGGCGTATCGGGTTCCTGAATTAGCAGAAGCATCAGCATCGACAGCAACAGCCCCGTAGCCATCAGCAGTATCAGAAGGGCGTAGTTTCGCGGGAAGGTCAGCGCGCGGATATTCAGGATGGTGCTGACCAGTATGGGTGCGCCCAGCGCCGCCAGCGAGGAGACCGTCTGCATCGCGCCGAAGAAACGTCCCCGAATGTTTGAGGGCACTGCCTTGCCGATAATCTCCGTCCAGGGCACGATGCTGAAGCCGTCCGAGCCGATAAACAGCAGGCTGAACAGCACGAACGCCCATAACGCCAGCGTGTGGTGGTGACCGTACGCCCATATCAACAGGAACAGCAGGAACATCGGCAACCTGCCGATGGCGCACGCGGTGACGAGAAACGGTTTGACACGCCGCCTGCCGTGGATACGGTGCGCTACATAGGGCTGCGGCGCGAATAGCACCAGCAGACGTAACCCGCTAATCAGCCCAATCAGCTGTGGCGACGCGCCCAGCTCCTTCAGGAACTGCGGCATGACCGTCGTGGGGTCCATGCAGGAGAACCCCAGCATGAAGAAAGCCACATCGCCGATGATGGCGATGATGTTCCGACGCACGGCTGCAGGAGCAGTGGCGATGTGGCTCATTCAGATACCTTCTGCAGGTCCTCCAGTAATGGCAGGGTGCGGGGCGCGAGCAGCACCTCCTGTGTGAAAAACTCACCCAGCTCCCGTTTGCTAACCTTGTCCACATCAGGGCGGCGAGCCGCGCGCATCTGTTCCCTTGCCTGATCGTAGATGGTCTGCTTCTGCGTATCGGAAAGGATACCATCCAGCTTTGCCCAGAGGGCACGAACCACCTGGTCCACCGTCTTCATGCGCAGTTGCAGGGCCGCGGTATCCGCCTCGCGCAGTTTCTTGCGCAGTTCGTCAGAAGGGGTTTTGCCTTTCAGCGCGTCGTTCCTGGCCGTGATCACTTCATCTTTCAGTTGCAGCAGAGCCTGTGCGTTGCGCTCTTCCATGCGCATCAGGTCGCTCTGCGCCTGTTCGAGCAGTGGCTTTATCTTGCCAATCTGCTCCTTGCTCAGCTTCAACGGCGTCAGCACCAGCAGCAGGTCGATATCCGCCAGCGCGGTGAGTACCTCGTTCGCCTTTTGCACCGCCTCGGGAACTTTCGGGGGTTGCGACCACGAAGCCGCCTGTACCAGGTATGCTGCCAGTAAGAAAGTGAGAACCGTTACCAGACGCTTCATCCTCATGCCTCCAGAGAACGGATTGCCTCAATGACCTCTTCGACGTGGCCGTCCACTTTTACTTTCGGAAAGACGCGCTGCACGATACCGTTTTCGTCAATCAGGAAGGTGGTGCGTTCGATACCCATATACGTACGTCCATACTGTTTCTTTTCCTTCCAGACGCCATAGGTGGTAGCAACCTGCGCTCCCTCATCCGCCAGCAGCGGAAACGGCAACCCATACTTCTGCGCAAACTTCTGGTGCGAAGCCAGGCTATCCGGACTGACGCCCAGTACCACCACTCCCATGCTCTGAAGTACCCCCAGATTATCGCGGAAGGCGCACGCTTCCTTCGTGCAGCCGGGCGTGTCGTCTTTCGGGTAGAAATAGAGAACCACCTTTTTGCCTCGCAGGTCTGACAGGCGCACGGTGCTGCCATCGGTCGCTGGCAGGGTGAAGTCGGGGGCGATTTGACCTTCAACCACGCTCATTGAGAAGCCTCCTGCAAACCAAAATCCATGAGGATTCTACCAGAGAGAAAACAAAAACGGGTAGTCGCTGAGTGAAACAAAACGGATATTTTGCCACGTAAATAGTGATAAGCTACATGGCTGAGAGACTGTCTAAGGTGTGTAAACTTGGCAGCAAAAACTTCTACGGCATGGAGGTGAGAAAACTTGCTTGGGAGCAGATATGCGAGACCCATTCTGTCACTCCTGGGCGTTTGTGGTTTCCTGTGCGTCGCTTCATCAGTTGGAGCGCAAAGGCTCATTATACTTGGCACATTGCCTGGTCATGCTCGCAGTGTGGCTAAGGGGGTTTCTGCTGACGGAAAGGTGGTCGTAGGGTTATCAGAAACCGCTTCGGGAGTAGTGCGTCCGTTTCGGTGGACAGCCTCAGAAGGAATGCAGGATATAGGTCCTCCCGATAATAGTAATGCGATTGCATACGGGGTTTCCGCAGATGGCTCTACCGTGGTCGGGCACACGAGTTCGCCGGGAGGTTCCAGCTTCCGCGCGTTTCGCTGGCGTTCCGATACTGGGCTGGAGCTGCTTGGATTGTTGCCAGGCTACAATGCGGGCAGCGTTGTAGTCGCCTCTTCCGCAGACGGTTCCGTGCTTGCCGGGTACGCGGTGTACCCGCGAGGGTGGCTACGGGCCATACGATGGTCTGCGGAAGAAGGGATACAGAGCCTGGGTTCGCTGGCTGGAACGGCACCGTCTTCTCAGAGTGCCTCCACCTGTGTCTCCCTTGATGGAAGATATGTGGCAGGCTGGACATACGTTGCCGCCTCGTCCGATGGCGCCGGGCACCGGGCGGGATTCCTCTGGACGCCAGAAGGAGGAATGGTCTCCTTAGGTGGGTTGCCAGAGGTGCGTCTCTCCTTCGAGCGCAGCGTTGCCAATGCTGTCTCTTCTGATGGCATGGTCGTGGCAGGCAAGGTGCGCACCGCAGGAGGTACGTGGCACGCGGGGCGTTGGGTCTTCGGTGAAGGCTGGACCGACCTCGCTTCAACCAGCCCCTTGGCGAGCGAAGCCCTGGCGATTTCCGCCAATGGGGAAGTCGTGGTAGGAAACCTCGTGGTAGACTCTCCAGACCTGGTACATGCCTTTCGATGGACGCCTGAACGGGGGTTGGACGACCTCAACGTCCCCTACGCCTCTCTCCTGCAAGGAGTGGTGTTGCAATCCGCTGAAGCTATCTCTGCGGATGGGCGGTTTATCGTGGGGCGTGCTCTGGTTTCTGGAAGCACCTACCAGGGTTTCTTGCTGGACACAGGCGAGAGCCTGTCTGCCGAAATACGCGGCATTGCACATCTGGAAGGTTTCCTCGGTGACCCTGCAGCACTTGCGGGCACTCTGGAACTGCGACACCCCGGACACTCAGACGTTATTCAGCAGTACACAGTGACATTCGACGGTCTCGGCAGATTTGACTTGACCACGCCCCTGAACGGAATATGGGACATCTCTCTGCATGTGCCGCGCTTCCTCAAACGTACCATATGCAAAGTACCCGTCTTTGGGCGTGTCCAACTGTCGCTCAGCCTGCTAAGTGGCGATATTGACGGTGACAACGAGGTGACACTCTTTGACTTTGGAAGGCTGGTCGCTGCTTTCGGCAGCAACCCCGGCGACGGGAATTGGGATGCTATGGCAGACCTGGACGGGGATCAAGAGATTACTTTGTATGACTTCGCCCTCCTCGTACGTAACTTCGGCAGAACAGGAGATGAGTAGCACGAACGCCATGATTAGAACCTTTGCGCTCTCCCTGCGTCATTAAGAGCAGGAGGTGAAAGAACATGAAAAAACTGATGGTCATGTTCGCGGTGCTGGCGCTGGTCACCACTGCGCTGGCACAACCCGGTCCCGGAGGACCCGGTGGACGACGTGGAATGGGTCCCGGCATGGGAATGGGCTTTGGCATGGGCGGCGGCTTTGGGTTGCTGATGATGCCGGAGGTGCAGAGGGAGCTGAATCTGACTGACCAGCAACGGCAGCAGCTCCAGCAGTTGATGGCTGAACAGCGTGAGCAGATGATGCCCCTGATGCAGCAGATGCGCGACTCCACCCCCGAGCAGCGCCAAAAGCTGATGGAACAGATGATGCAGAAATGGGATCAAGCGCTGGGCAAAGTGTTGCAACCCGGACAGAAGGCGCGCCTGCGAGAGCTGCAGCTGCAGGCAGAAGGGTCTGTTGCGCTGGCTCGCCCCGACGTCGCCAAAGAGCTCAACCTGAATGAGGAGCAGAAGAGGAAAATCACTGATATTCTGACGCAGTACCGACAGAAGCAGATGCAGCTCTGGCAGCAAGGCCCCGGTGCAGACCGCCAGGCAATGATGCAGCAGCTGCGTCAGCAGATGGACAAGGACCTGCTGGCCGTGCTGACCGAGTCACAGCAGGAACAGTGGAAGAAGATGCAGGGCAAACCGTTCCAGTTCCCGCGCGGACCATTTGGCGGTGGCCGTGGTTTCGGTGGTCCGCCCGCCGGGGCGGGTGGTGGCGCGAGGCAGCTGTAGCTATCAAACGTTCAGGGGAGGCAGTTAGCCTCCCCTTCCCATTTGACAAATCGCGGGCATATCGTGTATAATGCTACGTGGCAATAGGGCCCCATCGTCTAGTGGACTAGGACACCTGGTTCTCAGCCAGGAGATCGGGGGTTCGAATCCCCCTGGGGCTACCAATTCAGTCCCTGCCTGTCGCGGCAGGGGCTTTTGTTTTACTTCACCAGCGGCAGTATCTGCCGGAACTCGTCGGTGCCCGCCTGAACCAGCCACTCATAGACGACCGACTCGGTGCACGTCACCACCACGTCCGCATGGCGCAAACGGCGCATGGCGATTTGCCAGTTCTCCCGCGAGCGCGAGCTCACAGCGTCCTCTGCCACCTGCACCTGAAAGCCCGCGCCGAGTGCATCGAGCGCCGTCTGCATGACGCAGATGTGCGCTTCCACACCGCACACGACCACCTGGGTGCGTTCGCTTGCCATGAGTGCCGCGCGGAACGGCTCCGAGCCATAGCAGCTGAAGCACATCTTGTCTATGGGCTCGCAGCCCTGGGGTAACACCTCCGCAATTTCGGGCACGACCCCGCCCATCTTCTGCGCATACTGCAGAGTGGCGATGACGGGAACCTTCAGGATATTTGCCGTCTGAATGAGCAACCGGCAGTTCTGGAGCACTCGCTCCCGCTCGAAGATGCGGCGCAGGAACGGCTCCTGCATATCGACCACGACCAGCACCGAGCGGTCGGCTTGCAGAATCTGTGCGTGACGCATCGGGAACACCCTCCTTCGGCTTACCGTTGTGAATATGAAATGGGACCTGACGTGTCCGCTGTTGCCGAACTCAACGTGGACTACCTTCGTTGTCTTCGGGAAAACTCCTGTCTTCGCGAAACGGGAGGATACTTTCATCTATCCTGTATAATATATTCAGCAAACTTACCGGAAAGAGCATGAGGGGATGAAGACCGTTTCGCTTCATGTTTCAGCCCGAACGTTCAACCGCTGGCTGGTGGTGGTTGGCGCTATATTGATACAGATGTCGCTTGGAGCGGTGTACATCTACAGTGTGTTCAAGCCCGCTCTAAAGCAACGCTTTCCGAGCTGGAGCCAAACCGAACTGGCGCTGCCTTCACAAGTGGTGCTTGCCTGTTTTGCTTTCAGCATGCCCTTCTTCGGCAAGCTGCAAGATCGATTCGGTCCGCGGCTGGTAGCGACGCTGGGCGGTCTACTGCTGGGAGCGGGATTGATTAGCGCGTCGTTTGCTACCAGCCTGTGGCAGTTTGTGCTGAGCTACGCTGTGTTGGGCGGCATCGGTATTGGAGCGGGTTACGTCTGCCCGGTGGCGACCTGCGTCAAATGGTTCCCCGATATGCGCGGTCTCATTACAGGGTTGGCGGTAGCCGGGTTCGGAGCAGGGGCGCTGGCATTTACTCCGGTGGCTAAGGCTCTTATCGCCTCTCAGGGGGTGATGCCCACCTTCATGTATTTGGGTCTGATTTTTCTGGTCTTCGTGGTGTTGGGCGCACAGGTGATGGTGAACCCTCCACCCGGATACTGCCCGCCCGGCTATGTTCCCGCAGACCGCCACGAACCCAGCGAGGCTTCGGCACAGAGGGAGTTCACCTGGCGAGAGATGTTGGGGACACCACAGTTCTGGATGCTGTGGGCGACCTATTTCGCAGGATGCACTGCCGGCTTAATGATTATCATGAATACCACCAACATCTGGCTGTCCACTGCCCTGCTCCGTGCATACGACGATACGGCTGTGCCTCACACCGTGTACGCGAACTTCGTTTCTCAAGGGGCACTGGCGGTCATCGTCGTGAGTGTTCTGAATGCTGCCGGGCGCGTGGTATGGGGCAAGGTCTCCGACATCATCGGTCGACGGCGCACGCTGGTCGCAATCTTCCTGTACGCGGGCACAGTGATGCTGCTGCTAAACTACCTGAACAGTTACGCGCTGTTCCTGCTGGGTGTCGCTTCCATCGGCTTCTGCTTCGGTGGGTTCCTGGCGCTCTATCCCGCGGTGACGGCGGACTTTTTCGGGACGAGGCACGTGGGCGCGAACTACGGCGTGATGTTCTCGGCATTCGGCGCAGGTGGGTTGTTGGGTCCCTGGCTGGCTCCACGCCTGATGCAGGTGGTGGAGAAGGTTCCTTACCTACCATCCGACGGAACAGCCGCTGTCCTGTATGAAGCAGGCAGCTACGCACCCGCATTTATCATCTCGGGCGCCATGTGCCTTTTATCCGCCGCGCTATTGCTGCGTGTACACGGTTGGCGGAAATGACGCAAGCTAAAGCCTGAGGCTACAGGGGTTTGTCTGTTCCTCAAAGAGTACCTTTTGCGTTTCTCTGCCCCACACAGGGATACCATCTACCGGCCAAATCTCCTCCAAATTCGGCGTGAAGCGATAGTAGTGGCGCCAACGCTCGATGGAATCCGCAGGACGCTGGACTTCCAGTCGCCGGCGTATCATCTGCACGTTGCGCGGGGCGTTTTCAATAAGCACGCAGTGGCGCCCCAGCTGCTCTGCCACGACGCCGGTGGTACCGGTACCGGCAAACGGATCCAGCACCCAATCGCCCACCTGACTCGACGACAGAATGATGCGCAACAGCAGCGCGAGCGGCGATTGCTGCAGGTGGAACCTTTCCCCCGTCTCGGTGCGCAGAGCTTCCTCGCCCGCGAAGTAGCCAGAAGTCAGCTCGCGGATGTCGTCCCAGCAATCGGTGACAAACACCCCCTCTTTGCGCGGCTGTCGGTGCTCGGGGCGCAACGGCGCATCGATACGCAGGCGGTGGAAAACTCGCGGCGACTCGCCCTTCGTGGCGAAGGCGATGATTTGATACTGCTTGCCAAAGCTGTTTCGAACAGGCACGGCGGAGGTGCGCTTCAGCCAGATGATCAGGTTCTGGAGCGTCCACCCCGTCTCTCGCAATACCCGCAGCACCTTCGGCGTTCTTCTCGCGTTGCATGAAGTAGATAGCCGCGCCCGGAGCGGAGCAGCGGTAGACCAGCTGACATACCTGCTCCATCCACTGCCAGTAGGACTCCGGAGGAAGATTGTCTTCAAAGAAGTCGTAGTCTTTCCCTTGATTGAAAGGCGGGTCCAGAAAGGTGAGGTGGAACGCTTCCCGTCTTTCGCACAGCTGGTGGAGATGTTGGATGCAGTCGCCTTCCAGTATCTCTACCATCTACGATGCACCTTCCATATACAGCAGACGCTGGCAGTTCTCGCACTGCACGATTTGCCCACTCTTAATCGCCCTCAGCGCACTCGTGCTGATTTTGGTGTGGCACACCGCACACGAGTCACCCTCCACCCGCGAAATGCCAATGCCACCATGCCGCTGGCGGATGGCTTCGTAACGCTGCAAAAGCTGCGGGTCACACCGCGCAGCCAGCTTCTGGCGCTCCTGCTTGAGACGCACGCCCTCTGCCTCCAGCTTGCGTTTCTCAGCGAGGTATGCCTCCACATGCTGCTGGTAAGTCTGTTCGGTCTCTTCCTTCTGTTTGCGCGCCTGCTCCACTGTTCGCTGTGCGGCTTCCACAGCGTCCATCAGCTGCAACACACGTTCGTCCAGATGCGACCGCTGGCGTTTGAGCGCATTGACCTCTTTTTCCAGATTCTCGAGCTCCTTGGGGTTGCGCACGCTACCGCCCCATAGACGCTGTTCGAAGGTCTTCAGCTTCTCTTCCACCGAACGCAGCTCCAGCTCGGCATCGTGCAGGTCGGTGGTCAGTCGCTTGTGTTCGGTGACCGCCTTTTCGTAGTTGACCGCTGCCGCCTCCGCCGATTGTTTCAGCGTCTCTCCGCTGTCCAGCTTGCGCAGACGTGATACCACATGAGCAAACAAAACATCTATCTTTTGCAGCTCATATATCTGTTTCAACGCATCATTCATGTCCTCGATGCCTCCACTCTGGGGATAGTGCGCCGCCCTGTTTGGGAAATGTAACCTGCGCACAGATTCCCTCTTCGCAGTTAAAAAGGTCAAAAGTACCCTGCAGCCCACCACGCACCAGGTCATCCACAATGCGCAGCCCCAGTGTCATTGTCTTGCGAGGGTCAAAGCTTTCAGGTAGTGGTTTGCCGTTGTTCACCACGGTCAGGCAGTAACGCTCAGGATGCTCCTCGATGGTGACGGTGATGCGTCCGCTGTCCTGTTCCTGAAAGCCATGCTCCACCGCGTTTTGCACCAGCTCGTTCAGTATCAGTGCGAAAGAGGTCGCCTGCTGCAACGGTAGCAAGAAGTCATCGCCGATAACGCGCGTTTCGATACGTTTGTGCGGCGGTATCAAGCCCTGCTGGGTATGGAACAGGATGGTTTCCGCCAGCCGTTTGATGGGAACCATGTCCAGGTCCTCGCGCGAGAGCAGGTCATGCACCGTCGCAATGGCGAGGATGCGACTGAGGCTCTCATTCAACACCTCTTTCGCATTCGCGCCCTCCGCATAATGCATTTGCAGGCGCAACAGGCTGGCTACCTGCTGGAGGTTGTTCTTGACACGATGATGCATCTCCTGCAAGATGGCGGAACGCAGGCTCAGCTTGGCGTGTTCTACCGCCACCGCCGCCTGATTCGCCAGTGCCATCAGCACGTTGAGTTCCTCTTCGGTGAACTGGTGGGGACAGTCCGTATAGCAGTTCAGCACTCCCAGCGTCTCGCCCTTGGTGCGCAGAGGAATGCAAGCCAGAGAACACACCCCCTCTTTGGCGGCGATGTCGGCAAAGGTGTACTGGGGATGCTCTTTCACGTCCTGCACGGTAATGATGCGCCCCTGCTGGGCTGCGCGACCGGCGATGCTTTCCCCCAGCGGCAAGTTGGGTTTGGAGATATACTCCCGGCTCTTGCTGGAGGTAGCTTTCAGCACCAGGTGCTTGCGCTCTTCGTCGATAAGCATCACCGTGCATATTTTGTACCCCATCGCCTGCGCGGTCATGTTCACCAGAAACTGCAGGATTTCTTCCAGATAGAGGTTGCTGGCAATTTGGCGGGTGATTTCAGTAAGGGTAGAGACCTGCTCGGCACGTCGCTCCAGCTGTTGCAGACGGCGGGAACGTTCGATGACCCCAGCCACCTGGGCGGCGATATTCGAGAGGATGCGCACCTGATTGCGGCTATACTCATGGGGACGGTGCGTGCGCACGTTAATGACGCCTATCACCTCGTTATCATGCAGTAGCGGCACCGCGAGGATAGACTCATACTCCCTTTCACGCATTTCAGGGAAGAACTTGAAACGATGGTCTTTGTATGCCTCGCGCGGGACAGCAACATACCGCTTTTCGCGGGCGACCCAGCCAGTGATGCCTTCGCCGACCTTCAGCCGAATCTTGCCCACCATGGGGCGTGCCTCTTCATCGGCGGCGCGAAGCACCAGCTCGGTGCGGTTTTCGTTGAGCAGGTAGATATGGCAGGATTCCGTGCCGGTGAGACGCAGTGCCACCTCGACCAGTGCGTTGAGGGTTTCATCCACTTCAAACGCGGAACCCACCGCCGCGCCGATCCGGCGAAGGGCGTCTACTTCCGCCGCCTGCTCCTCCAGCTGTTCCTGCAGCTGCTGAATGACCCGCTGCGCCTCCAGCAATTGACGCTCCTTGAGTTGCAGTTGCTCTAGCAGCGGAGCAACCTCTTCTGCGGAGTCACTCCGCAGGTTGCGGCGGAACAGGCGCATAGTTTTGCGCAAACGCAGATTCGGTCGAAAGCGCATGTTTCACCTACACGCTGTGCGCAATGATGATGGCTTCAGCGATTTCCTTCATCGATTTGCGCGTGTTCATACTCTGTACCTGAATACGCCGGAACGCCTCCTGCTCCTTGAGCCCATACAGGTCCATCAGGATGCCTTTGGCGCGCTCAATGAGCTTGCGGGTCTCCAGCTTATCTTCCAGCTCGCTGACCTCTTCCTCTAATGCGAGGAACTCCTTATAGCGCGAGATGGCGACCTCGATGGCAGGGCGCAGGTCGCTCTCCCGGAAGGGCTTGACCAGGTAGGCAAAAACGCCCGCCTCTTTCGCGCGGTTAATCAGGTCCATATCGCTGTAGGCGGTCAGGAGCACCACCGGCGCAATCTTTTCGCTGTTGAGGATGTTTGCTGCGTCAATACCGTCCATACCGGGCATCTTGATGTCCAGAATCGCCACATCGGGCTTCAAGGTACGCGCAGCTTCTGCCGCAGAAACCCCATCGCCAGCCTCTGCAATCACCTCATACCCCAGCGACTCGAGCATGTTTTTCAGGTCCAACCGGATGAGGGGTTCGTCGTCGGCAATCAGGATGCGAAGTTTGCCGTTGCCCATACGTGTGCTTCCTCCCCATGCTTCGTGACGTATCACTTGGTGTATTTACCTTAATTATATGCTGTTCAGGAGGCTAGATGCAACCGCAGCAGGGGTATTCGATAAATGCGCTAGGTGCCCTGTCGGGGGCACAACTCCCAGTGAGTCAAGACCCCACCCAACCTCCCCGCGGGCGTCGAGGAGGTTCACAGATCGGAGTGAGGCCCGCCCGTCACAAGTCACCCAGCGGATTGCGCAACCTCACGCAAATATTGACTTTCTCCGAACAAAAGGATAGGATATCAGTAGCAGGTGAGAAAGATGGAAGCCATCCTTCAACAAGCGAAACAAATCATCCGGGAGGAACTGGCTGAAGTTTGTATACTTGACGGAGCTGGGCATTGATGAACGAACCGATTATGCAGTTAGTGTACGCGACGGAGAACCTTTCAGCATCCCTTCACTGGCACAGGCGGAAGAAGCAATATCGCTTGCAGAAGAGGTCGAGCGTCTTGTGTTGAAACAACTGGGACTAACCGAGCGGTGAGACAAGATGAAATTGGGCATCGTTGACCTGGACACATCACATCCGCCCAGCTGGATTCCGATCGAGCGCGAGCTGGGGCATGAGATTGCAGGAGTATGGGACGGTGGGTCGGTGCATCCTCCGGGCTACGCCGAGCGGTTCGCGCAGGAATACGGCATTCCCCGTGTGTATCGGGCGCTGGACGAGATGGCACAGGATGTAGACTGCGCCATCCTTCACGGATGTGATTGGGATACCCATATCGCCAAAGCGCGCCCCTTTGTCGAGGCAGGTAAGGCGATACTGATAGATAAACCGCTCGCCGGCAAACTGCGCGACCTGCGTCAGATTGTGGAATGGGCACGCAGTGGGATACGCATTGCCGGAGGCTCCTCCCTGCGCTTCTGCTATGAGACCCAGCGATGGCTGGCACAACCGCCGGAAGAACGCGGCACACCCGATACGGTTATCTGCGGCTGCGCGGTAGACGAGTTCAACTACGGCATCCATGCTTACTCGATGCTGGCGGGTATCATGGGCGGTCGGGCACACAGCGTGCAACATATCGGCAAGGGCGTTTTGCGACGGGTGGTCATCCGCTGGAGTGACGGGCGTATGGGCATTGTGGTCATCGGTAGCGCAGAGAAGTGGATGCCTTTTTACTCCACTATCGTCACCGAGAAGGGCGTGACGCAGTTTCAGGCGGATGCTTCGCAGCTTTATCGCGCCCTGCTGGAAAAAACCCTGCCTTACCTGGCGGCAGAGACAGATATACCCCCTGTGCCCGTTGAGGAGCTGATAGAACCCGAGCTCTGGGCGCTGGCGGCACGGCAGTCGTGGTTACAGGGCGACCGCGAGGTACTGCTGTCGGAAGTCGCTGACGACGAGGGCTACGATGGTGCTGCCTTCGCACGAGAATACCAGAGGATGAAATATCCATAGTGTGAGCGCGATGAGCGAATCAGTAACCGTTGCCTTTATCGGGGCAGGGTCACATGCCAACTACGCACACTATCCCTCCCTCAGCGAGATGGAGGACGTGCAAATCGCAGCGGTATGCGACCTCAACCCGGAACGCGCTGCTGCCACCGCGCAACGATGGAACATCCCGCGTACCTACACCGATTACCGCCAGATGCTGACCGAGACACGGCCGCAGGCGGTCTATATCATCCTGCCGCCGCACCAGATGTATGACATCGTTGCCGACTGCCTGCAGCGCGGACTGCATGTGTTTATCGAGAAGCCGCCGGGCATCACCCCGGAGCAGACGCGCAACCTCGCCTGCCTTGCCGAAAAGCACCACTGCCTGACGATGGTGGGGTTTCAGCGGCGATTTGTGCCTGTGGTGGTACAGGCAAGGCGCAGGGTGGAGGAACGCGGCGCCATCACACAATGCCTGGCGCGGTTTGTGAAAAGTGGAGGAACCGAAGACTACTATGGCGGAGCGGTGGACATCCTCACCTGTGACGCCATTCATGCGGTGGATAATCTGCGCTGGATGGGCGGCGAGGTCAAAAAGATAGTGAGCAAGATAGACCGTTTCCACTCACCGGTGTACAACGCCTTCAATGCGCTGATGGAGTTCGAAAGCGGCGCGACAGGCATCCTGCTCACCAACTGGGTAACGGGCAGGCGCATCTATTCGGTGGAGATGCACGGTTACAACATCTCCGCCTATGCCGAACCCGATGACCGCGCCGTCATCTATCGCGACGGTTCGCTGGAACCGGAGGTCATCCTGAACACCGAAGCGGCAGGCAGCGATGCTCCGCATCGATATCTTGGCTTCTACGACGAGAACCGCCATTTTATCGATTGCATCAAAAGCGGACAGCAACCTCAGACCTGCTTTGCCGATGCTGTGAAGACAATGGAGCTGGTGGAGAGGATATACCATGAACGCCTTTGAAGTATTGCGGCAGGGCGTGGTCATTCCTGCCAGTCCGCTTGCGCTGAACGCGCAACGCCGCTGGGACGAACGTCGCCAGCGCGCCCTGTGGCGGTACTATATCGCGGCGGGCGCAGGGGGAATCGCCGTCGGCGTGCATACCACACAGTTCGCCATCCGCGACCCGCAAATCGGGCTGTTCCGCCCCCTGCTGGAGCTGGCAAAGGAGGAGTTTGATCGCGCAGACGCCACGCGCAACCAGCCGCTGGTGCGCATCGCAGGCATCTGCGGCGATACCCCACAGGCGTTATCTGAAGCCGAGCTGGCACGAGAGACGGGTTTCCACGCGGGCTTGCTGAGCCTTTCCGCGCTCAAGGAGGCGGACGACGACACGCTGATTCTCCACTGCCGGCGAGTGGCAGAGGTAATCCCGCTGGTAGGGTTCTACCTGCAACCGGCGGTGGGCGGAAGGGTGTTGAGTTATCGTTTCTGGCGGCGCTTCGCGGAGATAGAGAACGTGGTCGCCATCAAGATTGCCCCGTTCAATCGTTACCAAACGCTGGACGTGGTTCGCGCCATCGCTGAAGCCGAGCGCGACGACATCGCCCTCTACACCGGCAACGACGATAACATTGTGCTGGATTTGCTGATGCCGTACCGCTTCAACGTGGGAGGCAAACAGGTGGAGCGGCGCATCGTGGGCGGGCTGCTGGGGCACTGGGCAGTGTGGACCAAACGCGCGGTGGAGCTGCTGGAACGATGCCATGCTGCAGCCCAGGAGCCAGCTATCCCCGCTGACCTGTTGCGTTTGGCAGTGGAGGTCACAGACTGCAACGCCGCCTTCTTCGACGCCGCCAACGGGTTCAGGGGATGTATCGCGGGCATCCACGAAGTCTTGCGTCGGCAGGGACTGCTGGAAGGCATCTGGTGCCTGGACCCGAACGAGACGCTCAGTCCCGGACAGGCGGAGGAAATCGAGCGCGTGTACCGAAGCTACCCGCACCTTAACGACGATGCCTTTGTGGAAGAACACCTGCATGAATGGTTATCATAAGGAGGCGTTTTATGGCGCGATGGGTCAGGTTATGCAGTATCAACTTTCATGGACAGGGCAGCCGTGAGGCGAACTGGCATCACGCCTCGCAACTGCTGGAGCAGGCACTGTGGGACAAGCCCGATTTGATTCTCTTGCCAGAGACCTTCTCCGGTCTGGGCATGGGCGAACGCGACTGGTTCAACACCGCCGAGCCGCCGGATGGCGAGACCATCACCCGCCTCAGCGGCATCGCTCGTCAGCACCGGACACACATCGCCTGCCCTGTTCTACTCAAACACCGGAGCACCGTCTACAATGCCATTGTGCTGCTCGATCGCAAGGGCGAGATAGCCGGCAGTTACTATAAAATGTTTCCCACGCTGGGCGAACTGTCCTTAGGGGTGACTCCCGGCGCGGAGGCGACAGTGATAGAAACCGATTTCGGCAGAGTGGGCTTCGCCATCTGCTTCGACCTGAACTTCCGCGAGGTGGCGGACGACCTGCACGCAAAAGGGGCGGAGCTGGTGTGCTTCAGCTCCATGTATCCGGGCGGGATGCAACTGCAGTATTGGTCGCTGGAGCATCACTGGTGGATGCTGAGCGCGATTGCCTCGCTGCAGGGGATGCTGGTAGACCCGCTGGGGCGCGTGCGCAAGGCAGCGCAACCCAACTATCAGCCTGTTCTCAGCGTGAGCGTGAATCTGGATTGCCTGGTAGCGCATCTGGACTACAACCACGACAAACTCCAGCAGATAAAGCGCGACTTTGGACACGAGGTCGAAATTGACATCCTGCAGCCGGAAGCGCGCTTTCTCCTGACGTGCCACCGCGAGGACACCAGCGCCCACGAGCTGGCACGGCGTTACGACCTGCTGCTCTGGGACGATTACTTCCGTCGCGCCCGTCACGAGCGCAGCACACGGTTGACGCGGTAGCGTCGCCAAACGAAATCCACTTTGCAAACAGAGAGGTGAAAGGTGATGACACCAACGAGATGGAGCGAAGAGAAAGCGTGGCAGTGGCAGAGGAAGGTAGGTTGGCTTCGCGGCTGCAATTACGTTCCCAGAACCGCTGTCAACACTATCGAGATGTGGCAGGCAGAAACCTTTGACGAGCAGACCATCGAGCAGGAGTTGGGCTGGGCGCAAGCGGTCTGCCTCAACAGCGTGCGGGTCTTTCTACACTACCTGGTGTGGGAGGCTGAGCCGGAGGCGTTTAAGCAGCGACTGGACAGATTTCTCGAAATAGCACAACGACATGGAATCCGCGCGATGCTGGTTCTTTTCGACGACTGCTTCAACAAAGAGCCCAAACTGGGACCGCAAGAGCCGCCTATCCCCGGCGTTTGTCTCAGCCGTTGGGCGGCAAGCCCAGGGCGTCCCCGCGTGCTTGACCGAACGGCGTGGACAGGTTTGGAGGCTTACGTCAAGGACATCGTGGGCAGTTTCGGCAACGACGAGCGCGTGGTCGTCTGGGACCTCTACAACGAGCCGGGTATGGAAGACATGGGAGAGCAGAGCCTTCCACTCGTAGAAGCATCGTTTGAATGGGCAAGGGAAGTTTCGCCGTCACAGCCGTTGACCGTCGCCTTATGGGCGAACTTTGAAGACACGATGCACCGCAGGTTTGCCGAACTTTCCGACGTCATCTCTTTCCACACCTATTCTCCACCCGAAGAGGTTCGCGAAACGGTAGATAGGCTGATCCGCCTGAATCGCCCCCTTCTGTGTACGGAGTTTCTCTGTCGAGACCGCGGAAACACTTTCGCCAACATCATACCCATTTTCTTCCAGCACCGCATTAGCTGGTATTTTTGGGGCTTAGTTGCTGGCAAGACGCAAGCTTACTGTCACTGGTCGGCAAAACCCGGAGACCCGCCCCCAGAAGTTTGGCAACATGACCTGTTCCACCCTGATGGAACACCTTACGACCCCAGCGAAGTGGAACTGCTTCGCGAGTGGGCAAAGCGCACTCCGTTCTCTTAAAGGAGGTCACCCGGCGCAGGAGGTGTTCCCGACGCCTTTCATTCCCGAAAGACAAAAGCGGGCCATTCAGGTTGGCTCTAATCGCCTGATGTTTAGCGAAGACAACGGTTGAACTGAAGGATACCATCACAGCATCGTAGAAAATTGGGGAACAAAAACAGCACATCTTCGAACGAACACACAAGGAGGGAACGGCTATGTCTCTTGGCTTGACCGCCGATCAAAAAGCGCAGTTCGAGCGCGATGGCTTTCTGCCAGTCCGCGGCTTACTGCGCCCCGAGGAGGTGGATTCCATCAAAAACATACTGGCAGGGTATCTGCGGGAAGGGCTTCAATGGCTGACTCAGGGACGGCCGCCGGAGACAGACACGGTTCAGGTCAACGGGGTGTTGATTCAGCTGGAGCCAGCGGTGCTGTCCGACAAGGTGACGGTCTCGGAGCCACTGTACGCTGCCCGCAAGGTATGGAACCTGTATGGCAACGACGCCCTCCTGACCGGTATCATCCGCGACAAGCGCATCATCTCTATGGTAACGGACATTCTCGGAGACGAGGTGTGGTTTTTTGCCGATAAAGCGTTGCTGAAGCCACCGCACATCGGCGTCGAGAAGCCCTGGCATCAGGACATTCCCTACTTCCCCTTTGAGCCCAAAGAGCCTTACCTGCATGTGGCGGTGTGGATTGCGCTGGACGAAGCGACCGCAGAGAACGGCTGTATGCAGTACATCCCGGGCAGCCATCGCTGGGGCAACCTGACCACCTCCACCACCTGGACTGAGACTGTTTCGCACCTGGCGGTGGACGCTGACCGCATCGATACGTCGCAGGCGGTGTTGGTGGAGGCGCAGCCGGGCGACGTGGTGTTACACGATGGCATGGTGTTGCACTACTCCGCCCCCAACCGCTCGTCCAGGCCGCGCTGGGCGTTCGTGCTGGACTACATCAGCACGCGGGCCCGTTTCACGGGCGAAGGAGACCCTCCATACCCGAAGGTCAGCCGTTAGACCACAGTGGGCTAGTCGGCACGCGCTTCCAGCGTCAGCTGAACCTCCACCTCCTGACCGTCGCGTACTACCGCGACGGTCACTGTATCACCCGGTTTGTAGCGGTTCAGCGCGTCCATGTAGTCGTAGATGTTTTCCACCTTATAGTTACCGAAGCGGATAATCACATCGCCGCTGCGCAACCCCGCTTTCTGTGCCGGACTGCCCTCGCGCACCCCTGAAATACGGAACCCCTTCACATCCTCGCTGTAGTCGGGTATGGTACCCACGTAGGTGCGAGCTCCCCGTTCTGGTCTCGCGCTGGTGCGTGGAGCGGTCGCCCGCGGCTCGCTGTAGGTGATACGCTCCGGCGCGTTGGCGATGCGCTCGGCAACACTGGCTACAAACCGAACCACTCGGGCAGCTCCGACTGCGTTAATCAGCTCCGGTTTATCGGCAGGGGTATGATACTCGCGATGCATTCCGGTGAAGAAGAACAGCGACGGGATTCGCTTCGCGAGGAAGGAAGCATGGTCACTGCCCGCGCTGAGCCCACCGCCCGCAGTAGCCAGATTGAAGCCCGCCTCGGCGTTGAGTTCCTCGATCAACGGACGCCATGCCGGAGATGAGTCCGCGCCAATGACGCTGAGCTGGTTCTCGCGCAAACGCCCAATCATGTCCATATTCAGCATGGCGACCGTCTTCTCCAGAGGCACTATCGGGTTGCGAGTGTAATGCGCGGAGCCCAGCAGACCGATTTCCTCACCGGAAAACGCCATGAACAGGATGGAACGCTTTGTGGGATTGGCGGCGAAGTACTGAGCCAGCTCCAGTAAACCAGCCGTGCCCGAGGCGTTATCGTCTGCACCGTAGTGGATTGCCGGCAATTTGCCTGTATACAGAGAGCCACCCTGATAGCCCCATCCCAGATGGTCCATGTGCGCCCCGATAACGATATACTCGTCTTTCAGCTGGGGGTCGGTACCTTCCACCATGCCGATGATATTGGCAGTAGTGCCGTATCTCTGAATCACCTCCGTCTGCACGGTCGCAGAGGCATTCGCCAGCGGTCGTCCCTTTGGGTTCTGCCAGAGCTCGTCCGGCGACATGCCAAGCGCACCGAGCAGCTTCTCCGCCGCCGTCCGGCGCAGGATAACTACCGGAATGCCCGTATCCGTGCTGCGTCCGCCGATGAAGGACGACAGGGGGGAATCCTCCTTTTGCATCACTATCAGCGCGATGGCACCCTGCTCTTTCGCCATGCGTGCCTTCGCCCGGGCGGACTGATAGGCTCGCAGCAGGTTCGGTCCTCCGGTCACAGGCGGCGTGCCCTCCAGCACCAGCACCGCTTTGCCTTTCACATCCAGACCAGTATAGTCCTCGTGACCGGCAAGGCTGGAATGGATGCCGTATCCGGCAAACACCAGCTCACCTTTTGCGGCGCCGGTGGTGGCGGCGGCATCAGGCATGAAATCCTCACGCACCTTGAACGTGAGGCGCTTTCCGTTTACCTCCACTTCCAGCCGATTCGCCTTGCCTGCTTCTGCGCCCACGTACACGCGAAACGGCTGGAAGTAGCCGCTGCCGTCCATCGGCGCTTGCAGGTCGTGGTAGCGCGAAGTGCCAATCGGCTTCAGACCGTACTCCGCGAAGCGTTCGGCGATATAGTGAGCGGCCAGCTCGTTGCCCTTTGTGCCCGAACCGCGCCCCTCAAACTCCTCCGATGCCAATGTGAAGATATGCGACCAGATGCGCCAGGAGTGAATGCCCGTAGAGCCTTTGCTTACGTCCGAAGACGCGCTCAGCGTGAGCAACAACCCCAGTGCCAGTCCAAACCATACACCAAAGATGCGAAAAGGTCTCATCGAACCCCTCCTCCAGATAAGTCATCACCTTTCACTGTAGCCGCAGGCTTTAGCCTGCGAAACTGTTTTAATAGTGTACCCTAATCCAGCAGCCAGCGGCGCAACTCGTCCAGCAACGCCTCTGCCGTGAGGTCGAGATGGATGGGCGTGACCGAGATTTTGCCCGCGCGGATGGCGGCAACATCGCTGTCTGGCGGAACCTCCTCGTTGGCAAGGCTACCCGTCAGCCAGTAGTATTTGCGTCCCCATGGGTCCACCCGCGCCTCCACCCGGTCCACATATTGCCTGGTGCCCTGACGGGTAACCGCTACCCCTTTGACCTGCTCCATCGTACAGTTGGGCACATTGACGTTGAGCAGGGTGTGGGATGGCAGTCGCCGCTCGCGCAGGACCTCCGCCAGCTTGCGGGCGAAGTGAAACGCGGCGTCATACTCGGGCGTCTCGTCGTCGCCGCAGCACACGGAGATCGCCACCGAAGGGATGTCAAAAATCGCCCCCTCCATCGCCGCCGACACCGTACCCGAATAGGTCACGTCCCAACCGAGGTTGGCTCCCTGATTGATGCCGGAGAAAACCAGGTCACACCGTCCGTTCATCACGACCGAAACGCCGAGCGTGACGCAGTCAGATGGCGTGCCGTTGGTGGAGTAGCCCAGAGAGCCATCCCCCAGCCGAACTGTGTGTAGGCGCAAGGGTTTGTGCAGGGTAATCGAGTGCCCGGAACCGCTGCGAGGGCGTTCCGGGGCAACCACAAACACCTCACCCAGCGGTTCCAGGGCACGCTTGAGCATGAGTAAGCCTTCTGCTAAGATGCCGTCGTCGTTGGTTACCAGTATACGCATAGCGGTCTTATCTTAGCACAAAGCGCGAGGGCTTGCAAAGGGCTAGCTCTCTTCGGTAGGTATCACCTGCGCACTGAGCCAGGCGTACGCCTTGATGGTTCCGCCCGTGTGTGGGGTGCCCTCCACGTCGTCTTCGAGAGCCACCACGTCCACACTGCCGCCGTAGGTATCCACCAGCATCGCCAGGAAGTTCTTGCCGGTATGAGGGTTTTGCAACCGGTGCAGTTCCACGATGCGTCCGGTCAGCAGGGCGTAATTACCGGCGACATTGTCGCTGGCGCCCTCGTTGATGGGCAGCATCGCCTGCGGCGCGAGGCGCAGGGTAACCAGCTCGCCCGTGTCTTCATCTTCGCTCTCCGTGAGGATGCTGTGGTCGGACTGCAGGTAGCTCTGCTCGTCGTCAAAGCACCATGCTTCCTGCGCAAAGGCGGCAATCTGCAGCGTAACCATGCGAGGCAGGATTTGCCATGCGTGCAGGTGCGTGGAGAAGTCGCGCAGGTCTACACTGAACGGATAATAGCCTGTTTCGGGGTCCTCCACGCTCAAGGGACTGCTCCAGCCGTACAGCGCGCCGGTGAGCTGCTCCTCGTCATAGGGAACCATCTCCACCACTGCCGCCTGCATCCGTCCTGCGCCGTTGTAGTGGGGTTCGAGGTCCACGACCTCCATCGAAGCCCCCTGCGTGCTGGCGCCTTTCATGGTCAGCCATATCTGTGCGCCGTTGGGCGCCTGCCACACGAAGTAGGCGCCGTTTTCGACCTCGTAGCCCTCGCTCTCCGTCAGGATGGTATGAAGGGCGTTCACCAGAGATTGCGCCTCGTCATAGCCGAGGCACCGTGCATGGGTTATCATGATGTATCAGGCTCCTTTCACCCGCCGGGCATCTGTCGCATCCTTTGCAAGGAGGGCAAGACGCACTGGGGGACGTTCTTCTGGGCACATTATAAGGCTTCCTTCGTGGTGATCTCGTTCGATTCCTGCACGCAGGGAAGCGGGAGGATGATTTTTTGCACGGAGAAAGCGGAACACCTTGACTTTTTTTTTCCGACGGGGTAGAATGTAGGTGCAATCTAACCTGAGGAGGGTTACCATCATGGTAAGAGCAGTAGTTTGGCTTACAGCATCACTGGCATTGCTGTTTTTAACGGAAGCTCGCGCGCAGTACCAGGGCTATCTTCCCGTTCAGACAGGAGGATGTGAGCAGACGCCAGTCACTTTCCGAAGCAATACATGGGGAGAGTACATAATATGGCAACGCGACCTGGACACATGGTTGGTAGGTTACCCGCCGTATCAGCGTGAGATGCAAGTAGTGGATACCACATGCTACCTGGAGTATCGCCTGCGCGAGTCAATGCCGTACTGGTGGGTGAACCGCTACGAGATCACTCTTGCTGCGTTAAACAATGATGGTACATACCGATGGCGGTTCGATGGCAGAGCGAAGTCGGTGAATGCACGCAGCCGGTATGAAGACCATTTCTTCTTGAGGAACCAGCGAGGTAGCCTTGACATCTACAGGGACCCTGATCTTGGCGTCACGCAAGTGGTTTATGTCGAACCATAAGATGGAACAGGAGGGAGACACGATGTTTTCAGTCTTTTGCAAACTATTGACAGCAGTTGCCATCATGTTGGCAACGGTTGCGAACGGGTGGGCACAAAACCGGGATGCGCCCTCAGATGATTCTTGGCAATCGCCTCCCCGTTTCACAGAGGCTCTCGACAAAATTGCCAGACAGCAGCGATTGAACGTGATCGCTCAGTATTTTACTCTCGTCGATACAGAGATCAGCTCACGGCGCACAGCCCTGCGAACGATGCAAACCGTCGACGAGGTGGCAAGCATGTATGGTTGCAATTTGGCCAGGGTGGGTAGTATTCTCGTCTTGTATACCCCTGTGGCATCTAATCCCGACCGGTATTTCGAGGAGGCACGGGTGTTAAACGTCTTTGGCGATCTCGCCTGGAAAGACGGGGTTCTTGAGTTCAGATCCAAGAAGGGCGAAGATGGCACCGTGAAGCTAACGATCTCGGCATCTGACATTCCTTTAAAACGTTTGTGCCAGCGATTCGAAGCGCAGACCGGCTGGAAAGTGGTTCTGGGCACCGAAGTGCAAGACACCCGCATCTTTACACGGCTGCAGTCGGTTTCACCGGGCGAACTTGTAGAGGCGATCTCGGTATTACTGGGCGCGCAGGTCGAGGTCAAAATGACCTTAAGCGAAGAAGCGAGAGACAAACACAGGCGTATGATAGAACAGTCCGCGCAAAGCGACTTGTTCGCGAGGGATAAAAAGTCAGATGAGCTCCTGCCGGAGTTGCTGGCGTTGCTCACGCCAGAGGAGATGGAGCGGTTCAAACGAGGAGAGATGGTCGATATTCCTTTATCCCGCTTACCTACAGAGGTACAGGACAAGGCACTACAATATGTGAACTTCGTTATCGATAGGTCCTCCCTCAAACCAGACGAGTCGCTTTTCCGCTATCGCGATAGGTTGCGCGAGTTGGAGGTTATCTTACATCTCCCGAGTGTCATCGAAGGCAGATGGTTTGCTCCAAATATCGGTATTACTGTGAGGGACCCAGAAGGGGTTTTGAATCACTTCTAACGTGGACGGTGGTGCGTTGCGCCCTTTCGGGACACAAACCGATTGCCCGTCACATAAAACCGCCAAGGCTTGTCCGCCCACCAGCGGATGCCGATGCGTGTGGTCTGGGTTACCCGTTCAGGGGGAACCCTCTCGCCGTACACAATGCGCAACCTTCCCTCATAGAGGGGGCAGTAGTTTTGTGCCAGCGTGATCCCCATCGCCTGAGTCAACCTGCCCGGTCCTGAGGTGAGCAGGCGCGTATCAGCGACACCTCGTCGTTGCCGCATTAGACCGATGCCTTCCAGCGGCTCCACCGCCCGAATGAGCACCGCCTCGCCGACACCTTCCGGCGCGGTGACCGCGTTGAGGCAATGGTGCGTATGCACCTGATACACATAAGCGATGCCTGGCGGACCGAACATGGCGGCGTTGCGGGCGGTCTTCCCGCGCGAGGCGTGGTTCGCCGGATCGCCCACCAGATACGCCTCCGTTTCCACAATGATACCCGCCGTCAGCCCGTCCTCTGCCTCATGTATCAGAACCTGTCCGAGCAGTGCGCGTGCGACCTCCAGCGTGGGCTGCAGGTAGAACTGCACGGGCAACGGCAGACGTTCCAGAACGCTCATCGCATCCAGCTGGCTTGACGGTCCCTCCCCAGCACCAATATAATATCACACGGTGCACAGGTGCTGGCAATGGAAAGGGAACCGTTCCCGCGTTATATGGTGTGGAGCACGCAGGATATCGACCTCTCCGACGAGTGGCAACGTCGGTGGTACATCCGGCAGGTGCTGATGTATGGGCGCGCCGAGGACGTCGCCCGCTTGGACTGGGACGAGATCGAGCGACTGCTACCGGAGCTGGATTTACCCGAAACCTTACACCGATTGTGGGAGAGCTACTTCCATGCAAGAAAAGCAGCCCGTGTTCCGCGTTTACCCTAACAAACGAATTGCCTCAGTAATCGCCTCTTTCACCGCAGGCGTCCACTTCTCGCGCCAGAGAGAACCGTCCTGCGCGGCGCGTCGGAGGGCTTCCACGTCCTCGATGCCCAGCCGCTCCTGCAGGGCGCGCGCCGCGCGCCCCGTCATGCCGGGTAACTGCAACAGCTGCTGAATGCCTTCGGGAACCTGCTCTCTCACCCGCTGCAACGCAGGGAAAGTGCCTTCCGCCAGATACTGCCGCACCTTCTTATCGATCGCCTCGCCGATATGCGGGAGGTCGCGCAGCGCATCCCGCTCCACCAGTGCCTGCACGGGTTCCTGCAACGCTTCCAGCGTCTCCGCTGCTGACCGGTAGGCGCGCACCTTGAAGGCGTTCTCGCCCTGCCACTCCAGCGCGTTTGCTAAAAAACGGAACACCTCCGCCAGCTCACGGTTCTTCTGCATCGCTGGACGTCTCCCTCTGCCCCGATTTCAGGGACTCGTAACGTGCTTGCGCCTCCACCCGAACCGCGCCGCTGGTGGTACTGCTTTCAGCAATCACCCGCTGCACGTCCAGCGACGCGGGCGGCGGAAACTCGGCAAGCAACAGGGTCACCTCCCGGTCAATGGCATACGGTGCGTGCACATGCAGGCTTACGGGCGAACTGATGTTGTACTGCAGAATCAGGTCGTTGACGCGGCGCATCAGGCGTAGCAAGCTTTGCAGGATGTTCGCATACCACTCGGCAAAGGCGGGCTTCTCACAGCGCAGAGGATACTCGGTCGCCACACGCCGACGCAGAATCGCAATGGCTTCGCGCGCCATCACAATCTCGCGGTCGGTCTGCGCCCATTCGGGTAGTATCTCCGCGTTGTGCAGAATGGTCGCCGCGATGCGCAGATGAGGCGGAACCAGCCACTGCGGGTCTATCTCCAGAGGCTGTCCTTTGCCTGGCAGGTTGTCGAACTTGCCCTCTTCCATCGCCTCTACGATTTTGCGCTCGGCGATAATCTCAAACGCGCGGCTGATGTCGTACCCCGGCATTTGCGTTCCCTCGCTACACCAGTCCCCAATCGCGGAGGATGTCGATGAGGGGCGGTTGCTGCCACAACCACTCTACCCGCAGCCAGAACCCCGACAGCACCGCACTGTGATAGACGCCGGCCCCACCGCTGAAACCGCACACATACCTGCCGTCCTCGCCCAGCTGGTAAAACTCCGCCTGTCGCTTGTCGGGGTCTATCAGCCAGTACTCGCGCACACCCCCGCGTTCATACTCTGCGAACTTCTGCACGCGGTCGCGCTCCGCGCTCTCCGCGCTCACAATCTCCACCACCAAATCGGCAGGTCCGTCCAGATGGGTCGGCTTAAGACGGTGCAGATGCTCGTTGCTGACGAACAGGATGTCTGGGGAACGACCAGGCAAGTCTACACCTGTCTTCATCTGAAAAGGCTCAGAATGTATTTCCCCCAAACGGTTTGCCGATGTGTATGCATGAAGCACTGCGACAAGAAAAACATGCACGCGGTCGTGCTGCATGGAAACAGGGCTCGTCAGTTCTACCTCACCGTCTACCCACTCTGCCCAGGTGTCCTCGTCCAGCCACTGCAAAAACTGCTCGTAGCTGATTTTGCCTCTGGGTAGGGGGCGTGCAGGCGGTGTCAACATCTCATGCGCCATGTGCCTCACCTCGGCCTCATTATAGCACAACCTGCACAGACGAAGGAAAGGGGATGCCACGATGGGCATCCCCTTGGCATGAGGTGATGTCTGCGCAGGCTTTCACGCTGCGCGTGGTAGTGCAGTAACGCTCTGCTCCTCCAGGCGGAATTGCTGTACCAGCTGCTGTAGTTGCAGTGCCATTGCGCTCAGCTCCTGCGACGCGGCCGTCACCTGCTGTGCCGATGCGCTGATTTCCTGCGCGCTGGCAGCAGCCTCCTCGCTGACGGACGCCACCGTAGAGATGGTCTCTGCCACCTGTTGAGCATGTGCCCCCATCGTCTGCACCGCCTCGGCGTTCTCCTCGGCAGCCGCGCGTACCGACGAAACTGAGGCAAGCACCTGTTGCACGCTGGCAGACATTTGCTGGGCGATGGCAGTAACCCCCTGCACCTCGTTTGCCACCGTCTGCGCCGCCTGCACTATCTGCGCCAGAGCCTCGTTCGCCTCGCTGCTGCGGGTGAAGCCCCTCTCGACCTCTGCGCTGGTGCTCTCCATCGCCTGCACCGCTTGCTCCACGCCATGGCGCACGTTGGCAATCAGTTCGCTAATCTCCTTGGTAGAGGCCGCCGCCTGCTCTGCCAGTTTGCGCACCTCGTCGGCAACCACAGCGAAGCCGCGACCATGCTCTCCAGCACGTGCTGCCTCAATGGCGGCATTGAGCGCGAGCAGGTTGGTTTGCTCGGCTATCTGCTCGATGGTTTCCACGATGGCGCCGATTTGCTGACCGAGCCTGTCCAGCTCTTTCACCCGCTGAGCAGACACCAGCGTCTGGTCCTGAATGCGGCTCATTGTCTGGATGGTCTCCTGAACCGCCTGCCCACCTGTCTGGGCAATTGCCGCTGCCTGCTGTGCGGAGGAGGACATCTGCTGCGCACTGCGTGCGACTTCTTCCACCGCCTGCGCCGCCTGCTTCATGCCCTCTTCGGCTTCGGCGGCAGACTGCTTTTGCACTTCACTGCTGGCTTTCACTTGCTGAATGGCGACTTCCAGTTCGTCCACAGCCCCAGCCGCTTCCGATGCCGTCCGGGCAAGCTGCTCGCTACCTTTTGCCACATCCTGCGTGCCGCGGCTGCTCTGCTCCGTGGCGGCACTCAGCTGCTGGCTGGTGGCAGCCAGCGTGGAGGAGGTCTCGGCAAGCTGGCGAGTCCCCTCGCGCAGGCTGGTCACCATCGCGCTGAACGCTTGACCCAGTTCATCCTGTTCAGAACGGGGCGTGACCTTCACTGTCAGGTCGCCCTGCGCCATGCGGCGGGCGGTCTGAGCCATCTCCTGCATGTAAGCCAGCATCTTGCGGAAGGCTTCTGCCAGCACGCCGGTTTCGTCCGCGCTGCGATGCTCGATCTGCTGATTCAGCTTGCCCGCCGCAATGGCGGTGGCTACCTGCACCATCTGGTTCAGAGGTCTCGCCACCGCGCGACCGAACCGCAACAAGGTAAACGTTGACGCCACAGCCACAATCAAACCGACGATGAGGAACGTCCACAGCATCTGTCGCCTTCCCGCCTGCAGCCGCTGGAAGGCGGCGCCGAAGTCGTCCTCGTAGGCAGAAACACCGATAACCCAGTCCCATGGCGCATAGTAGGTCACCTGTGCCACCTTCATACGCGGTTTGGGTTCGCCCTTGTTCTGCCAC
Organism: Bacillota bacterium; assembly: GCA_023511455.1. Classification (NCBI taxonomy): domain Bacteria; kingdom Bacillati; phylum Bacillota; species Bacillota bacterium. The sequence goes on along the minus strand of JAIMBJ010000003.1, from coordinate 145,956 downwards.
GGATACCGCATTTTGAAGCTTTCGCCAGGCTTGAGTTCCAGTGCCCGGTTCACCATCTCCTGAATGAACAGGCGCCCGCTGGCGTCTTTCGCCTCCCAGATGTTTTCACCATCGCGCTTGCCATTGAGCGAGATGATGTAATGCCCGCGCTGGTCGCCCTTGCCGCCGATGACAAAGATGTAGCCGTCCTTCCCGACGCGGACGCTCATGATGGCTTTGCGCACAGCGTCCACGCTTTCGGTCTTCACGCCGGTGTAGAGCATCCCGATGATGCGCCCGGATGCATCACGGATGGGGGCGTAGGCGGCAACGTACCAGGCGTCCACCACGAAAGCCACCCCGCGGTAGGTCTCCCCGCGCAGCACGGTGGACACTACAGGGTTCGGCGTGCCGTCGGGGTTTTTGGCCGGGATGTAGGTGCCCACTGCCCGCTTGCCATCCTTGCCGATAACGTTGGTGGCGACCCGCAACATATCACCCTGTGCGTTCATGCGCTGGAAGATGGTACAGGTTCCGCCGACCAGCGACTTGACCCTGTCGACCACCGGCACGGTGGCGCTGGGGTTGGTTTGCTGTCCCAGCCACGTGCCACCCACCAGCATCCTGGGCAAGGTGACGGTCTGCGCCTGTTTGGTGAACTGGTTTACCGCGTTCCACGTCACCGTCTCCGGTGCGAAGCTTACACCACCTGCACCCTTCATCACATATTCCGCGACGCTCAGGTTATGCTCGACGACCTTCCGCAGCAGGGCATCCTGCGAGGCCACCATCTGGTAGGTGGTCTCCACCACGTCAGACAGGTCGGAATCTACCAGTTTCTCGACCTCACGCTGTGCCTTTGCGTTGAACACACTGCTTTGCCACGCTGCCACTGCTATCAACGTGATGGTGAGAACAGCAATCGCTCCCACTCCCAGAAGCACGAATCTGGTGCTGATGTTGCGTATCTGCGGTATCCTCATTGACTCAAGCCTCCTCCAGTTGCCTTAGAACTTGCGAGTGGTCTGCAGGTAAAACCATTCTGTGCGGTCACCGAAGCCGCCGTTGGTCTCCCGCACGAAACGTCCCGGAATGAAGCGTCCATAGCCAGCCGAAAGCTGCAGGTCCCGGGATAGCGAATAGTTGAGCGTGAAGCTCACCTCCGTACCGACCTCGGTGCCGGCTGCGCCGGTCGGGTCGCGCAGAGCCGTACCGCTTGCACCCTTCATCGGTGAACCTCCGCCGCCATACCAGTAGTCTCTGGCGTCAGCAAGGCGATTCAGGTGGATATCCGCAGTATACTGCCAGCGGGGTGAGGGAGAGCCGCTGACACCGATGCGCCATGCGCTCATGTTGCGCCAACCCTGCAATCCCATGCGCCCTGCCGTCGCGAAGGTGGTACCGAAGAACTGGTCAAAGGTGTGCAAGTTGGTATCGTCAGGGTTGCCTCCGCTGGCAAAGTCTCGTTGCAGAATCAGCTTTGTATCGCCGCAGCGATTCAGCGCATATTCGAGGCGTGCCCAGTAGCCCCACGCCTTGAGGTTCTTCGCGCCCACCTCTCCGGTCTGGAACACCGCCTCGGCGGTGAGTTTCGCTCCTTTGCCAAGCTGCACCACTGGTCTCGCTCCCACTGCCCAGATGCGGTGCTGGACGCCAGAGGCAATCACCTCCTTGCGCAGCAAATAGACATCAGACTGCCAGCGGGAAGAGGGTTTACAGGTGGCATAAATACCATAAAGCACCGGATGCGTGGTGCTGGTAGGGAACATGCCCGGCCTGCCGTAGAGCAAATCGGCTTGCCAGCGACTGCCCTTCACCCCGAGACGAACGGCATCCCACGTATAGCCGATGTTGTCCCAGTTCGAAAGTATCAGCAATCGGTAATCGCCGTAGCCCAGCTCCTGTCTTCCGAGACGCAGGGTCACATTGCCCCACGCGGTGTCCAGATAAAGCTGCTGGAAACCACTCTTCTCCTGCGTATCCGCACTCCCATTGAGGCTGTTCCGCCTGTAAGAGTGTTGGAGGCGTGCCACGAACCGGGTGTTCGGTGAAGCGGTTGCAACGAAGTTCAGCCGAACGCGGCTGAGTTCGTCCTGCGGGTCTTTCTGATTCATCGAGCAAAAATCGGTGCAAGCACGGTCTTCATACCGCAGTCTCCATTCGGCGTTGAAGCTGATGGCTTTGCTCGCGGGCGATGACTGCCCCGCACTTGCTGTCAGCCATCCGCCGAATGTGCAGCTGAAAACAACGGCAGCAACTGCAAAAACAGACAAACGCATGTTTCCGTTTCCTCCTTACAAGCGCTTTGTGCTGGCAACACGACCCTCTCAACCACCGCACCCGTACCAGCCGTGTGCCCGCAGGAATTAAGGTTCTCCACCTGTGCATTTTCGGAGTATATCGCGCAGAACTTTAGAGCAGATTTTCTGTAGTAATAAATACTATCTCTTGAAAGCCATGATAAAGACACCGCAGGGAGAAACCCGTGTGGGCAAGCCTCGTCCTCGCCAGCAAATGAGGCATGACGGACCACCTGCAGGATGGCATGCTACAAGTATAACGCCCGACGGAATCCGGAAACGCTAGCAGGATTCTCACGAGACAGACGCAAAAAGGACTACAGATTATCTGGGAAGACACCCTTAAACGCTGGAAACACAAAGGAGGTAGCGGAGTGATGTCGCGGAAGATGGATCGGCGTACCTTTCTGAAGGGTGCTGCTATAGGAGGCTTTAGTTTTCTGTTCCTGCGGGACAGCAAAATGGTGTTCGGCTTGCCGCAGAATGAGAAGCTGCACATCGCCATGATTGGTGCAGGTGGCAGAGGGCGTGGTAATCTGGACGGCGTGCTGAGCGAAAACATCGTCGCGCTGTGCGATGTGGATGAGCGGCTTGCCCACAGCGCGCGACAGGCTTGCCCGAATGCCAGGTTTTACAAAGACTTCCGCAAGATGCTGGAGCAGATGCGCAACCAGATCGATGCCGTGGTGGTGAGTACACCCGACCACACGCACGCAGTGGCAGCCGCAATGGCAATACGCATGGGCAAACACGTGTACTGCGAGAAACCCCTTACCCGCACTATCTGGGAGGCGAGGATGCTGCGCGACTTAGCACGCCGTTATAAGGTCGCGACGCAGATGGGCAATCAGGGTACCGCCTCTAACGAACTGCGCCAGGGCGTAGAGGTCATCCAGTCGGGTGTGCTGGGCAAAGTGACCGAGATTCATGTGTGGAGTAACCGTCCCGTCTGGCCTCAGGGCATTGAGCGTCCGAAGGAGGAGTCTATTATCCCTGATGGTCTGGACTGGGACCTGTGGCTGGGCCCCGCACCAAAGCGACCATATCACGATGCCTACCACCCGTTCAACTGGCGCGGCTGGATCGACTTCGGCACAGGGGCAATTGGCGACATGGCGTGCCACACCATGAACATGGCGTTCTGGGCGCTGAACCTGCGCGACCCCATATCGATTGAAGCCGAAACCTCAGGCGTCAACGGCGAGACGTTCCCGAAGTGGTCCATCGTACGCTACCAGTTCCCCCAGCGCGGCGACCTGCCACCCTGCAAGATGGTGTGGTATGACGGTGGACAGAAGCCGCCCGTCGAACTTTTGCAGGGCGAGCAGATGGCGAGTAGCGGCTTGCTGCTTATCGGTAGCGAGGGCACACTGTACAGCCCGGGCGACTACGGCACGCCCTTTGTGCTGTTGCCCCGCGACAAATTCGCCAGTTATCAGCCGCCAGCACCCTCCATCCCGCGCTCGCCGGGGCACCACCAGGAGTGGATTATCGCCTGCAAGGGCGGATCAGCTGCCATGTCCAACTTCGACTACGCCAGCGCGCTCACCGAAACCGCCCTGCTGGGCAACCTGGCAATCATCACCGGCGAGCGTATCAACTGGGATGCCAGACGCATGAAGGCAGTCAACAGCCCGAAGGCAGACAAACTCATCCGTCCTGCCTATCGCAAAGGATGGATCCTCTGAGCGAAAAAAAGCGGGTAGAGGTCGGGGGGACGTGCCTCTACCCGCCCACCGCACAGAACCACCTCAGTTTTCGGTGTTCGTGTAGCGGTAGAGAAACAATGCTTCACCAGCAAGGGCGCACATCTCGCGGCACGACAGCGCGTGGGAGCGTCCAAACTCTTCCATCTGCTCCAGAAATGCGCGCACCATCTGTGCGCCCCTGTACGCCAGGTCGGCAGGAATATACATCCCGGTACCCTCCGTGTGGTGTTTTGATAAACAAACGCACCACAACGGCGGTACCTAACACCTGTGATGGGGAAATTTCGAGAAAAACTCGCCGCGACAAATTTGCTGCGCCAGATTGGTGAACCGCTGAGTGGGCAACAGGTGGAAGAAGCGGTACACGAGATGTGCAACTTCTCGCTGGTGGCGCGCAGCACGGAGCAGCAACTGTCTATTCGCGACTATTACCAGAAACGAGCTATAGCGACTACACTTTGGGCATAGACGGAGCGATACAGTTTGCACGGACAGCCTCGCAAGACACGCAGGCGTTTGGCTTCGCGCTACGCATAGACCTATCTCCGCAACGACAGGCGGCAGCACGGGAGTTGCTGCAATTATCGCACGAAAAACGCCGGCTCGATACACCGATGCGTGCGCTCTCTCAGACACTTTCGCGGTTCAAGTAGAATACACCTTCCCAAGCACCCTGACAAACCACGCCTACGGCGCGTTTGTACGTTGCCGCGAGCCAAACCACCCTGCCGAGTACTCTGTGTTCTACCTGCACAGCTCCACTGGCGAGGACCTGCTTGGCGTCTCCCTGCGCTACAGCAGCGGGCTGGCGTTCTATTAGACCAACAGGTACAATAGGAATAGCACCGACAACGTGGAGGAAGCGAATGGACAGGAGCATCCTGGAAGTATTCGACAACCCGTATCCCGACCGAGATTATGTGATTAAACATGTCTGTGCTGAGTTCACCTCGGTGTGCCCCAAAACGGGTAACCCGGATTTCGCCACCATCACGATCGAATATGTGCCAGACAAGAAGTGCGTGGAGCTGAAATCGCTCAAATACTACTTCTTCGCCTATCGCAATCAGGGCATCTTCTACGAGGCTGTGGTGAACAAGATACTGGATGACCTCGTGGCGGTGTGCCAGCCCCGACGCATGACGGTGACCGGTGAGTTTAACGTGCGCGGCGGAATCTACTCGGTGGTTACCGCCAGCTATGTTGCCGACCAAGAAAGTTTAACGTAACCGTAACGAAAATCCTGTCATGCACACGGTGCATTCTGCCGAACATTCTCTATGGGCAGATGCAGACACGATTCACAGGGAGGAGGTCTTGGCAAAATGCGGTTGCGGCAGTGGTCGCTCTTGTTGGCGGCGATAGTCGGAGTAATGTCTCTGGTGGCGGTCGTACTGGTCGGTGCGCGAGCCTACGTCCCGCCCGACGATGGATACCGCCCTGCGTCGGCTTTTCCACCGCGTTCGCCGCGTCCCCGTCCTCCACGTCCGCGCCCAACACCCACACCGGTCGTACCGGAAAACCCTGCAGAGTGGAGTCAGCATGCCCACGATGCCCAGCACACCGGCTATACTGCGCAGACAGTGCCATACCCCTGGCGCCTCCGCTGGATTTGGAACGGCGTGGACGCTGGCGGAAGGGTGGCGAAGGTAACCTCCAGCGGTTCCCTGCCCCGCAATGTGCAACCGGTTACCGGCGGCGGACGGGTATATATCGCGGCTGGCGTGGACGGTGTGTTCGCGCTTCGGGAAGACACGGGGCAGCAGGTTTGGCGGCGAGGCGGCATCGGCGACGTGCGGTCGACAGTGGCATACGACCACGAGACGCAGTCGGTGTTTGTGGTCTCGTCTAACGGTATCCTTTACAAATTACGCGCCACCGACGGCGTGATTCTGGCGCAGTGCAACTCAGGCAAACGCAGCGACCTGCCGTTACCGCCTATCCTGCTGCGCGACCGCGTGGTCTTCTCGATGGGCAACTCGGTATATGCGGTCAATAAGCAGAACATGCAGCAGATTTGGGCGTATAACGCCGGGGCGAATGTGGTGGTGGCGGTTCCGCCTGCCTACTCCGCCTCGCGTGACCTGATTGTGGTGGCGACAGAACCCGACCTGTTCGTCCACGCCATCCGCAACGCCGATGGCACGCAGCGATGGCGCGTCCGCCCTGTGCATCCCAACCTCAACTTCACCGACCCTGTGGAATACCGATACGGCTGGCCCGTTATCGCCGATAGCGCGGGCTACGTGCTGGTGAAGGTACGCCTGCCCTGGCAATACCTGTGGCATGACTGGCCTCAGACCAACTCCGCCATCCGTCAGATGTTACAGAACAATCCCACCCATCAGGCGTTGTTTGTACTGCGCCTTGACGACGGCGCAAGACCCTTCATCGCCAACGTGGGGCACGGCGGCTACGGCGACAGCGATTACCTCCCGATGGGACCGCAGCCGGTGGTCAAACGGCTTCCCAACGGCAAGGAGGTGGTCTACACCGTGGTGCGCGCCAAACACGCCTATGACCCGCGCTGGGATTCGCACTTCGGTGAGATGGTGCTGGACAACGCGACTGTGCCTGGGCTTCAAGGTGGCGACATTCGATTCATCCATTTCGACTGGCCTCCTGGCTCGGACGCTCCCTTCCTACTGACCGACGAACAGCCGAACGTATCCATGTCGGGCGACATCCTGTTTGGCGGACACTGGGAGGCGGGCTTCGCGCTGCGTATTCTGGACCGCTCAGACGCCAGAGGCAGCTTCACCAACAAGATTACCAGCCAGCGACTGGCGACAGTGGCGACCTCGCAGGATGACGGTGGGTGCAGCTTCAGCCCATCCCACTACTGCTCCAGTGGACTGTTCAACACGCGCGGGTACGATTTCGGCTTCTACATCTACTACAATCAGGGAGCCGTCTACGACCGCTACTGGAGCGAATACGCTGTATGGGTGGTCAGCAACAACAACGTCTACTTCCGCAGCTGCGACGGCGCCATTGTCGCGCTGACCAGCGGCAACCCACAGGCGTCCCGCGCCCCGCGCCCTGCAGTTCAGCAACCACGCAGGGTGGTCACCCCTGTTGCTGTCGCGGTCATCCCCCATACCGCAGCGCGTCAGTGGGACGGGCAGACAGTCACCGTCAAAGGCACGCTTCGGTTCGTGTTCAACAACCGCAAGCAGGTGTTGTTGGGTTTCTCCAACCCGCATCGGGGCACCTTTAAGGTGATAATCCATCGGCAACACTGGGGCAACTTCCCGCGCACCCCGGAACAGATGTACCATGTGGGACAGCCTGTGGAAGTCACTGGAACCATCGCCTGGTATCAGGGCGACCCGTGCATCTATGCCACCACACCCGCTCAAATCCGGGTCACCACTTTAGCACAGGGGAACAGCACGGATGTTCGCTAAACACAGTATCCATGCATTTGGCAGGCGAGTGTGGACGCTGGCGTTTGCTGGGGGCGTGACGGTAGCGGCAGCTGTGTTCGTGGCGCTTCAGGGGTGTTCCTCGTCCTCGCTGGTACCGGAGGTGGTGCCGCGCCCCCGTTGCGACGCCGATTCCCTGCCCCGCATCAACGCCCCCCGTTTCGCAGGCGAGATTCCCTTTGGGCAAACGGCGATTGCATGGTTCGGCAGGGTCTCTCCCTCACAAAACTACGCGGACATCCGCGTGGGCTATAACGCGAACGAGCTGTACGTCTACATCGCTGTCTTCGACCGCCATCTCTGGTATGACGAGAACCCCACGCCAGACACACTCACCCAGTGGGACGCGGTGACACTCCTTATCGACACATCGGGTATCGACACATCGGGGCAGGACAGGCTGTCCGCAGCCAGCTGGCGGTTTGTGGCGCAGCTGTCGGGCGATTCCAGCGAAGCGCACCGCGCGGTGTATCGGGGAAGCCCGACAGGCTGGCAGGCGGTGCAGGTTCCCGTGCGGACGGTTCCCGGCTGGCGGGGCAACGCCATCAACAACGACGATGACACCGACCGCGGCTGGGCAATGGGGTTTACCATTCCCTTCAGCAGTCTGGAGGTGGGTGGTGCGCCCCCAGAGGGCACGGTCTGGCGGATGGCGGTGCTGCTGCACGACCGTGATGACCCTCGCACGCCGCCTACGACCTACCAATCGTGGCCGCCCGGCGCGTCGCAAAACAGCGCAGTGTGCTGGGGCTTCCTGCGTTTCGGACTGCCGACCTACCGCGCGACGGCGAACCCAAATGGCTACACTCTGATACGCCGCCCTCAGGAAAACAGCCCACTCGTGCCAGATGCCGACGTCGGCGGCACCATCTCCAACCAGTGCCCGGGTGACGAGTATCACATCTGGAACGAGTGGGGCAACCGCAATTACGGTCGCGCCCCCGATTTTAACATCCAGAACCAGTCGGACGTGGCGGACTGGCCATGCTTCTCCAAATACTATGTCACGTTTCCGCTGGACTCCATCCCGCCGGGCAAATCTATCGTGTCGGCAAGGCTGACCCTGTATCATTTCGGCAACTCGGGCGGACCGGGCGAGGCGCGACCGTCGTGGATTCAGGTGCTGATTGCCGCCGCGGACTGGCGTGAGGATACCATCACGTGGAACAGCGCACCGCTGGCACTTGAGAACATCGGAGGCAGCTGGGTGGAGCCTCTTGCCAGCCATCCGGGATGGCCTGGCGTGCCGCGCACGTGGGACGTCTCGTACGCCGTGGCGCGCGCCTATGCCCGCAAGGAGCCACTGCGTTTAATCCTTTACAGTGCAGACTCCGATTACCACAGCGGCAAATACTTCGTCTCGTCCGATACCGGTGACTGGAACGTGGAGGGACGCCCCAAGCTGGAAGTGTGGTGGGCGGATAGTCCGTGAACAGGAAAGTGAGGTATAGACAGCGAATAGGGTGGAGCGATGCGCATCTACATTATCCGACATGGGCAGTCCACCAACAACGCGGGGCACACGCTTCTGGACGATCCGCCTCTAACCCCACTGGGGCGCAGGCAGATGAAGCGGGTCGCCAAATGGCTGGCGGAAGAGCCCGGCGCCATGCACTGGCTTTTCACCTCGCCGCTGCTGCGGGCACAGCAGAGCGCAGCCATTCTCGCACAGGTGCTGGAACTGGAACCGGAGACCTGGGACGACCTGCGCGAATACGAGGAAGAGCTGGAAACACGCGAGCAGATGTGGGAGCGCGCACAGCGCGTAGCCAAAGAGGTACTCCGACGCTTCGGTGTGCGGGAAGAGAACAATATCGTCATCGTCACGCATGGCACATTCGGCTCGCGGCTGGTATGCGCCTTTACCGGAACCACCCCCCACACCCGCTTCACCCACTTCAACGGTGCCATCACCCTGCTGGAGTGGGATGAACACAGCGTGTTGCGTGTGCGATATACCAATTTCACCGGACACCTCAGCAAGGACATGATTACCTGAGTATCGAACGGTTTATCATCGCAAATCGCGAACGGGAGGAAGGCATGTGGCGCACGGTCGCAGTGATAATCGGTGTAGTGGTGGTCGCGGCAGTCCTTCTCTGGGGTATTTCACGCAGACAGGGTGAGAGAGAGATATTCCTGGCCGCCGCACGGGGTGACGTGGATACTATCCGCGCTCTGTTAGACCGAGGTATTAGCCCGAACGCCCGCGATGAACATGGCAAGACCCCTCTCATCTGGGCAGCCATGAACGGCTCACTACCGGTCGTACAGCTCTTGCTGGAGCGCGGGGCAGATGTGAACGCCGCCGACAAGTACGGTGTGACTGCGTTAATGATGGCGGCTAATCCCCGTCAGCGGGCGCAGAGCGAGGTGCTGGTTGCCCTTCTGGACAAAGGGGCAGACATCAACGCCAGCGACTCCAACGGCAGAACTCCACTGATGTATGCTCTTTCCGACAACGAGCGAGAGATTGCCATCCTGCTCATCGAGCGCGGGGCGGATGTGAACGCCACCAACAACTTCGGAGAGACGCCGCTGACCCTGGCGGCAATGTTCGGCGAGCCAAAGGTGGTTGAACTGCTGCTCAAAAAGGGTGCCAGGGTGGACGTGAAGACAAATGGTGGGGATACACCGCTTGCGCTTGCACGCAAGTATAACCGCAAGGAAGCGGAGCAACTGCTGCTGAAAGCAGGCGCAAAGGAATAGCAGGAAGTGGAACAGGCTTACCTGCCCCACTTCTTTTCGCTAACGAGGCGGTGGCGTGTTCACCGGCTGTCCAGCAGGAGGCACATACACCGGCGGCATGCCCGGCGCAGGTGACGCCCATCCGCCTTGTGGCATGGCTTGCTGCATCTCTTTTAGCCGCTTCTCCCACGCCTCCTGTTCGCTCATTTGCCGCCGGGGCACGATTGGCGTGACAAAGCGGTCAAACAGGAAGACCAGTAACACCAGCAACACCACCGCCGCTAAGATAATCACTGGTGGAGAGACTTCCCGCTGTAGCTTGGACTGCTGGTCTTTGCGAATCACTTGCGGCACCTTGTCCACCTCCTGTCCGGCGGGATGGCGACTGGTCGCCATCCCGCAAATGACCTTTAATGAGACGACGCAGTGTGTTGTCGCATGTAAGTCACGCGCTGCGCCTTCACGTGCCCGTCGGCAAAGACGAAGTTCGCCACGCCGTTATGCACGTACAGCACGCGGTCGTTGGACAGAGGCACTGGCATCACCGTACCGTCATCGTTGAGGGTGCCGCTAGCATAGTCCCAGAAGCTGCCCACACCGTCCAGCCGCTGCCGCTTCAGGGGACGGTTGGGATGATAGCCAGCAGGGAAGCCACCCTCCGCCGGATAGGCAGCAGCCATACCAGCCATCACCGTCTCGCGCGTGCCCGGGTAGTTGTCCAGGCTGCAGCAGCCACCGAACCAGCCGGGTCCTGCACCGACAAGACCTTCCATAAACATAATGGTGTCAGCAGGGTTGGTGAGCTTGGCGATGGTGGCGCCCTTCGAACAGCCCCAACCCCAGCTCTGGCAGCCGGGGTCCTGCCCGCACAGGAAGTCGGGCCCCCCGCCTGGTGCGTTCCACGCGCTTTCGGGATTAATGGGGTCATAGTTGACGTAGCTCTGGTTGATGCCATAAGTCAGTGACCCCCACCCGCTGGTGCCGCCGGGTATAGTCAGGCGAGAGTCCCCAGAAGGACAGGTGAACACTGCGCGGTTGCCCTTCGAGATGGGATTGCCAGCAGCATCATAATTTGCCGCGCGCCCTGCCTTGACGTAGGGGTAAATGAGGTCAGGCCAGTACTGTCCCCACGGTGTGCCAGAATAGGGAGCGCGGAAATTGGGGTTTATCAGGTCCCCGGAACCGCCACAGCCTGTACGCAGGTTACTCTTCACCCACATCGGTGAGCCTGTCTCATCGTAGTCCTGCGAATACATGAGCCATGCGGTCGCGATTTGCTTCATGTTGCTGGTGCAGGTTGCCTGCCGCGCCTTCTCCCGAGCTTGTGCGAACACCGGGAACAGGATGGCTGCCAGTATCGCGATAATCGCGATGACTACCAGCAGCTCGATGAGCGTAAAGGCTTGTCGTTTCATGTGTCACCCTCCTTTTGTTTTTCGTAGTTGGTTTTCCTGTCGCGAACACTCAAGAGGTATTTAAACAAAAACGTCTGTTTAAGTAGGTAACATCACCTCCCTGCCTGATGATTACCTATATTATATAACGTTGTGACAAGCATGTCAAGTATTCTTGTGGGGGCATTTGACGGCTCAGCTTGGAGCCTCGCCCTGCCGCACGCCTTTGGTGGATTTATGAACGCCTCATCCCTCCCTTGCAACACAACGGTGGTGATGTGTATCATTAAGAGGTGCTCATGCGAGGTGTGGTATGCCCATTATCGAGGTAGACAGGCTTTCCAAAACGTATGTCACCCACAAACGGGAACAGGGCACACTGGGAGCCATCAGGAGCCTGATTACCCGTCAGAAGGTGGAAGTTCACGCGGTACAGGGCGTCTCCTTCACCATTGAGGAAGGGGAGCTGGTCGGCTTTCTCGGTCCCAACGGCGCGGGGAAAACCACCACGCTGAAGATGCTGTCGGGCATTCTCTATCCGACTTCCGGCAAAGCCACCGTCATGGGCTATGTGCCGTGGGAGCGCAAGCCCGCCTTCCAGCGACAGATGTCCATCGTGATGGGACAGAAGATGCAGTTGTGGTGGGATTTGCCTGCCTACGAGAGCTTCGTCCTGCTAAAGGAGCTGTACGAGGTGGATGACCGCACCTTCGAGCAGCGCGTGAACGAGCTGGCGGAGATGCTGGACATCAAACGCCTGCTGCACACGCAGGTGCGACGCATGAGCCTCGGCGAGCGGATGAAATGTGAACTGCTGGCGGCTTTGCTGCACGCGCCGAAGGTGGTGTTTCTGGACGAACCCACTATCGGGCTGGACGTGGTGTCCCAAAAACGGATCCGCGAGTTCCTGAAAGAGTACAACCGGCAGGCAAAGACCACCATCCTGCTCACCTCGCACTACATGCAGGATATTCAGGAGCTGTGCCAGCGGGTGGTTATCATCGATCACGGGCGGATTATCTTCGATAATACACTCCAAACCCTGGTGGAGCAGTACTCGGATAGCAAGCTGCTGAAGCTCACCTTTGACCGTCCTGTTGCCCGTGAGCAACTGGAGCGATTCGGCGCGGTGTGCAGCATGGACGAACTGCGCGCGGTGATTGAAGTTCCTCGCGTGCGCACCACGCAGATTGCGGCACAGGTGCTTTCCGAACTGCCGGTGGTGGATATCGTGATCGACGAGGTGGAGGCAGAGGAGGTCATCCGCGACATCTTCGCCGGTAGAGCGCACCTGAACACGCAGAGCCCGGAGGCGCGCGTCGGGTGACATCCGCCATTTTGCGCTACCCCACCCATACCCTGTCCATCCCACTCTGCCGGCGAACGTTTCGGATTACTGCCGTGCGCAGTGTGGATGACCTGCTTACCGAAAGTACCTCCGCCGACGACATTCCTTTTTGGGCGGTACCGTGGCACGCGGCAGTGGGGCTGTGTGAGTTTCTGTGCGAGCGTCGCGAGCAGATTCGGGGTAAACGGGTGTTGGAACTGGGCACTGGGCTCGGGCTGTGCGGGCTGGTGGCGCGCTGGCTGGGGGCGGAGGTCACTTTGAACGATTACCAACCCGATGCGCTGGAGTTCGCCCTGTGGAATGCGCAGCAGAACGGCATTACAGGCGTTACCACCCTGCTCGCCGACTGGCGACACTTTCCCGAGGTGGAACCCTTTGAGGTGGTCATCGCGGCGGACGTGCTGTACGAGCGTCGCCTCCACGACGCCCTGCGCCGCGTGCTGACGAGGTGCGTTCGCACACACGGGCGCGTATGGCTCGCCGACCCGTGGCGCGATACCGCATGGGAGTTTATGGTGAAAATGGAGCAAGCAGGCTGGCGGGTAGATTTCAGCGAGCACACAGCGCATCTACTGGAGAGCCAGCAGGAGGTGATTGTGTTTGACATGCGCCCCCCTGTGTGAGGTGTGCGCGAAGCTCTTCCGGATCGGGGAAGTCGGTCCAAGTGCCTGCCAGCTGCAAGACATCTGCCGGCCACTCTACAAGCGCCCGGTGGCGCAAAAGGTCTGAGATGTACTGTGGCAGAGGAACACCACGCCTTTTTGCTTCCTCGCGCAAGCGCGCTGCCGTCTCCGGGTCGAGGTCGATAACGATACTGCTCTCCATTTGTACAACACCTTGCCTTCCGCTTGTTCGGATTTGCGCTGGTGACCGATTTTCTGCGTCGAACAGTATGCTACCACTGTGTTATCAGGTCTGTTAACGAGGAACAGGGGGCGTCCCATAATTCGCCGGATACCGCCTGGAGGACACGAAGATCCCGCCGAGCCATAAACCCCTCAGCACATCTTGCAAATTACGGATGGATTCAGTATAATGATGTTGCAAAAGGGCGAGGCGCCGTACCCAAGTGGCTAAGGGGGCGGTCTGCAAAACCGCTATTCGCCGGTTCGATTCCGGCCGGCGCCTCCATTTTTTACTGCTCAAAGGGGGAGGTCGGAAGCAAGGTTGGCAAACCTGAAATCGTCCATCAAGGACATTAAGCGCAATGAGAAGCGTCGCCTGCGCAACAAGTCTGCCAAGTCGGCGATGAAGACTTTCATCAAGAAGGCGAAGGCGGCAGCTGCGAGTGGCGATATCGAAGCCATCCGCAAGGCGCTGGCGCAGGCGTGCAGTGCGATAGACAAAACCGCCGAGCGCGGTATCATCCACAAGAACCAGGCAGCGCGGCGCAAATCGCGCCTGATGCGTTTCGTCAACCAATATCTGGCACAGCAGCAGACAGCATCGAGCGGCGCGTAGTGGTTGCTTTTAAGCCACACAGGTCAACCACCAGCCGCTCGAACACTCTGCGAGCGTCGTTATCCCCTTCGTCTATTCCCTTCAGCATACGATCCGCCTGATGCAGGCGGTCAAAGGCCTGTTGCAGCTCCTGCAGCGACAGCCGGTTTGCCTGCTCGCGCAGGCTCTTCTCCAGAAAGCGTTGTCTGGCAAGCAGCTGCGCCAGATTCGGGTCGGAAGGGAACCACTGTTGCGCCTGCTCACGATACTCTATCTGGAGGCGCATCTGCCACAATAAGCGAAACTGGCGGGCGATCAGCACCATCAGACGGGGCACCACACCTTCCGCCCGCCCTCCTGAAGAAAGCACATCCTGCAGTAAGCGCATCGCCGACGCCGCATCGCCCAGCGCAATGGCGTCCACGAGCTTGAACACCTGCGCCTCGACCGTGCGGCTGACCACAGCCTCCACATCCTCGCGCCCTATAACCGTCCGCTCGCCCACAAACCACAGCAGCTTTGCCAGTTCCGGCTCTGCAGCAGCGGTGTTGGCAGCGGTCAGGAAGGTAAAACGTTCCTTCGCGTCAGGAGTCATCTCCTTTCCCGACTCCCTCAGCCGCGCGTCCAGCCAGCCCACAAAACCCGCCGAGGACAGGGGTTTGCACTCGATGACCACTCCCTGTTTGTCCACAGCGTTCAGCAGTTTCGCAGGCACGGCAGTTCCCTTCCTGTCTTCCTCTTCACTCTCGGCGTGGGTGTACAGCACCAAACAGGTGCTGTCGGGCAGGCGGGGGATGGCGTCCACGAGGCTATCGATATCCGCGCTTTTGAGGTGCTGAACGCCCCGAACGAAGACCACCCGACGGGGGGAAAAGGCAGGAATGCTCATCGTCTCGGCAAGGATGGTGGACAGGTCTGCCTCCTGTGCATCGAGGTGTGCCCGGTCGAACTCCTCAGTAACCAGTTCGTCGCGCAGGCGTTGCAGAACGACGTGCTTCTGCCCCTCCTCCCTGCCATGCACCAGATAGACGCGCGCGGGCGTCTTCCCAACGCCCCGATGCAAGAAATCCGTTGCGCTGACTGCCATCCTGCCCCGCCATTATAACAGGTCACCGATAGCGACCGTCCTGCCTTCCGCCATACTGCGGATGGCGGCTTCGGTGAACTCCATATACTTCACACCGTCTTCGAAGGTGGTGAGTTTAATCTTCTCCTTGCCGCGGATGGCGTTGACGAACTCCTCTTCCACCCGCCATTTGCCCTCTTCTTCGGGAGGAATGGGGATTTCGGTGAGAGAGCTATCGCCTCGCCTGCCGCCAAACAGCCTGCCGTCTGCAAGGCGCAACGTGCCATCGCTGCCGAAGAGCCACACTTCGGGTCCGCCCGCCAAACCGGTGACGGCGGAAATCTGAAAATGCGCGATAGCGCCGCACACCATCTCCGCCACCACCTCCAGATGGTCGGGGATACGCACCGCCTTCAGGTTGCCCGAAGCATCCCTGCGCATCGGCACGAAGGTCTTGCCAAGAGCGGTGACTCGCTTCGCCTCGCCCACCCAGCGCATCACTGCTTCATACCAGATGCCCAGCGTCATGGTGTTGAAACCGCTGAGGTCGAAATCCTGCCGCCAGTGCAGGGGGGAATCGCGGTCGATGAAAGTGCCTCCCGCCCGCACCTCTATCGCCAGCACCTCGCCCAGATACCCCTCCGCGATCAGGCGCTTGATGGTGTTGTCGACTCTCAGTGTGAACGGCGAAGGCACGACCTGTACCACGAGATGGGGGCGCATCTTCGCCGCTTCCAGCATCTGCCGGGCCTCCCGCAGGTTCATCGCCAGGCGCGCCTCGGTCATCACGTGCTTGTTTGCCTGCAGGGCGGCGAGCGTCACAGGACAGTGCATGTAGGGCCACGTGCCTATCACAATGGCATTGGTATCGGGCGCGTCCACCAGCTCGCGCCAGTTATCGTAGACTTTGGGGATGTTGAAATGCCTGGCGACACGCTCCGAAGACTCGCGCGTGCGGTTGCACACGCTGACAATCTCCACACCCTCTATCGCCTGCAAATTGGGGATATGCTTTTCAACGGTATTGGCTCCCGCGCCGACTACGCCCACACGAATGACTTCCACGGCGATACCTCCATGTTCAGAGATAGCGATTGCTATTTCGCCACTCGCGACGCCACCACCTGTTCTGACGCTTCAGCACGGCGCGGATCTGCTGCAGGTAGCGTTCCGCCTGCTCCACCTCTGCCTCGTCGATGCCTTTTCCGTATTCGCTGCGCTCCAGCAGGCGCGTCAGTCCCCACACAGGTAGCGCCGCATCGGGCAGGGCTTTCTGCACACGCGAGGCGTACTCGGAGGGGGTCATCCACTCGGCGCGAGGAACCCCTGCCCTGTGCAGCAGCTGCACCGCCCGCAGATACGCACGCACGATGCGCGAGGCAGAGGCAGCAGATGAACGACGCCCAAGAACCTCATTGACCGCCGCGAACAGCAGCAGACCGATAGCCCCGAACAGCAACGCCCACGGCAAATAGCCGTATCGCTGCACGAGAGCCTGCCACGATAGGCGGCCTCCCCGCTGATTCGGGTCTTCCGTCACGTTGCGCGCGCCTTCGGTGGGGTCAAAGGCAATCCAGCCCCAGCCGGGGAAGTAAATCTCCGTCCACTGATGGCGATGCTTCTCTTTGGCGATATACTTGCCGTCGGGCTGCTGGTCGCCCGTGATGAACCCCGTTGCCACGCGCGAGGGGATACCCGCGTAGCGCGCCAGCACCGCCAGCGCAGAGGAAAACAGGTCGCAATAGCCCTCCCGCGAATCGAACAGGAAGAAATCCACCGCATCCCTGCCCATTGGCACCGCTGGCGCATTCAGGTTATACTTGCAGGTCGACTCGATATAAGCCTTCAGCGCCATCACTTTGTCGTAGTTATTGGTAAGTCCTGCGGTGAGGTCCCGAACGAGGTTCTGCAATCGAGGATTGGGCGGCGCGTCGAAATAGAAAGCCCCGACATCCAGCGGCGTCGCCGCAGGGGACTGACGCAGGTCTTCGGGGGTGGCATCGGGTACGCGCGACACCACCTCATACTCGGCCCCGGCGCGGTAACCGTAATAACTTTGCAGACATCCTCCGGCGTCCACACGCACCGCCATGGTCGGGAACCGGACGAGCACGGGCTGAGCAGCCCCATAGATCACGTTCGCCGCTCCGCTCAACAGTTTGAACCGTTGCTTGACCTCGCGGTAGCGTATCGGCTCCGGCGAGACCGGGGGCACCGGCAGCGTATACAAACCGTCGCGTCGCTCAGGCATCTCCGCGAATGGCATATCCACATTGAACAGGTCTCGTCCGAAGAAGCCATATCGCGGGTTCGCCCAGCCGCGCCCTGTGTAGCGGACATAGACACTGCCGCGCCACAGAAGCGGCTCGTCGCTTTGCACCTCCAGCACCGGCTGTTCGCTCAGCGATACGGGTCCCGAACCCACCAGGATTGCCGGCTGGTTGAACGAGCTGGAGACACTGTTACTGGCCGGGGTGCTGAGACCTGCCGGCAGGGCTTGTCCGCTCAGACGGACAGTGGTATCCTTCAGCGTCAATCCAACCAGCACCCCCGTCAACGCCGCCAGCGCTCCACATGCCACCGCCACGACTATCTGCCCGCGCAACAGCAGGGCATTGGGCTTCGCCGTGCGGTACACGCGCCGGAAGTTCTCATGCGCCAGCAAGAAGGCGGTGTTGCCCAGGAACATGGTGAATAACCAGAACGCCTGATAGGAGGTCAACGCGGGCGCGGTCACCCCCAGCAAGGCGATGACCGGCACTGCCACAAACAACACATGCTCATCCGATGCCAGCATGAACGAGATGAACACCACCAGCCAGCACAGGAAAGCGATGGCGGTGCCGCCGTAGGTGGTCTCTACATCGGAAGGCATGACCCATCCCTGCGTCCAGAAGCTGAACAGGGCATACACAATTAACCCCGCGAACAGCCATCGCACGAACAGCCCGGGCGACAGGTTGAACCAGCCCAGCTGCCTGGCGATAAAGCTGAACACAAAGCCGCCCAGCACCAGCAGCAGTAGCATGCTGGTAAAACGAACGTCCTCAATCACAATCCGCGCCGCCAGCAAGCCGGAGTACGCCACTGCCAGCCCCGACACATACATCCAGACGCTGGGGTTGTCTCTCTCGCGCGGGGTGTGTGTTTCCGTCATGAGCCACCTCCCGGATGCAGGGGAATGACATTCACGTGAGGCACGGACAGGGCACGCAGGAACTCCCCGTCATGCAGGGCATCACGCACACCACCCTGCCTGTCCAGCGCAGGCACATTTGGCAGCAAAAGCACAACCTGCATCTGCTTGCGGACGCAAGCGTCCAGGAGCGGGGGTAAACTCGGGTCCGCCGCGGCGGTTATCAGCACCAGCAGAGTACCGGGTGGCTCCTCCGCCACCGCCTTCGCTACCACATCCGCCCACACAAAATCGGGGCGAGGGGTAATCTCCGCAAGGCGATAAAGGCACTCATACAGCCGCTCCGCCGAGCAGCGGGCCGGCAGACCATCCACCTCCGGCAACCCGACCAGCATCCGGAACGGTAGTCCACCTGCATACGCCTGATGCAGGGCGCCACTTGCCGCCTTCACCATGACTTCGAAGCTGTTGGGGAGGTGGCGCAAGCCCGCCGAGCAGTCCAGCAGCACACAGACCTCGCTCTGCGTGAACCGTTCGAAATCGCGCACGAACAGGTCGCCATGGCGAGCGGAATGTTTCCAGTCCACACGCCGTAGCGGGTCGCCCGGCACATACTCCCGAATGCCGAGAAACTCCACACTATCCCCGCGCACCGGCGCAGAGTGCAGTCCCCCTGCGGTGAAGGTTGCCCCCCGAATCATGTTCATCTGTGGCAGTGACAGCGGGGATGGTAGTACCAGAACCTCTGTCTGCTCGCGCAGGCGGTGCTCAAAGAAGAACATGCCCAGCGGGTCGGTGGCGCGGATGTTCATCGGACCGAGCGTATACCTTCCGCGACGCTGAAACCGCACCTGATACTCTGCCGTCTGTGTGCCCCTCGCCGGAACAGCCAGCGGAATGACGCCATCGCCTTCCGCCAACTCCGCTTGCTCGGGCAGATTGTCCCGCGCCTGCAAGAAGTATTTGGGGGTGGCAGACCGGTTATGCACATGCACTTTCACCGCAACCGCCTGACCGTCCCACGCGACATCAGCAACCTCTCGCCGCACCTCCAGCCCGCGAAGCATCCTTTTACCCAGCGAGTAGGACAGTAACGGTACCATCGCCGTTGCCACTGCCATCATGTACAGGTGTCCCAGTCCGAGCGTCATTGCCACGGTGAGGATACACAGGCTTGCCAG
The DNA here is from genome assembly GCA_023511455.1 of Bacillota bacterium. NCBI lineage: Bacteria > Bacillati > Bacillota > Bacillota bacterium. The sequence goes on along the minus strand of JAIMBJ010000003.1, from coordinate 126,287 downwards.
CACCGCCGCCAGCACCTTCACCCCGTGGTAGCCGGGAGTAGCCTGTTGCATTTGCGACTGCTCCGTCATTTCTGCGCCCTCACACCTAGCGGTACCGCCACCTGCTGCAGCACTTCCGAGACCACCTGCTCCGCGCTAACGCCGCGCACCCGCGCCTCTGGCTTCAGGATAAGCCGATGGGAAAGCACCGCGACAGCCACCGCTTTCACATCGTCAGGCAGCACATAGTCGCGTCCTTGAAGCACCGCGTATGCCTGCGCTGCGTGCATGAGATTGAGCGAGCCGCGTGGACTGGCGCCCAGTTGCACATGCGGGTGACGACGGGTGGCGTTGACGAGGCTGACGATATAATGTCGCACGGCGTCATGCACGAAGACCGTGCGCACTGCCTGCTGCGCATCGACAATCTGCTCCGGCTCGGTGACCTGCTGCACATGCTGCAGGGGATGCTCTTGCTGCTGGCGGTCCAGTATGAACACTTCATCCTGCTGTGAAGGATAACCCAGCGACAGGCGCATGAAGAAGCGGTCCATCTGCGCCTCCGGCAGCGGATACGTGCCCAGCATCTCCACATTGTTCTGCGTGGCGATGACAAAATAGGGGCGAGGCAATGGGTGCGAGACGCCGTCGATGGTAACCTGTCGCTCTTCCATGCACTCCAGCAGACTGGACTGCGTCTTGGGGGTCGCCCGGTTGATTTCGTCTGCCAGAACCACGTTGGCGAAGACCGGCCCAGGGTGCAGTTCAAAGCCCAGCGTCTTGGGATTGAACACGTTGGTGCCGGTCACATCCGCAGGCAACAGGTCTGGAGTAAACTGGATGCGGCGAAACTTTCCGCCGATGGAGCGCGCCAGCGCTTTAGCGAGGGTGGTTTTGCCGACGCCGGGGATATCTTCTATGAGAAGATGCCCGTCACACAACAGCGTGAGTACTGCGAGTTCAACCACCTGGCGTTTGCCCACAATGGCTTTCTCCACCTCGTCCACGATGCGGCGGAGAAGTTCGGCGGTGGGTTCTGGCATGACGAAGTTTCCTCCTTTTGGAATACCGGCGCAGCCTACACCTCTCTATACTGTAAGGACGCGCGCCGGTGTTCCCTCGTTACGCATCCAGTATACCCGCCTCCGCTTCCATTTCGGTAGCAATGCGGGGTTTTTGCGCTACCCGTATCCTCTTCAGGTACCCGCACAGGAGGAACATGGAAAATCCTCTACAGAAGGTGGCATCCCACCAGCCAAGGGAGGAATGCACATGGGAGTGCACGATGCCAAGGCTTACGTGGGTTCGCTTTGCGAGATTGTGTGGAAAGACCGCATAGGAAACACCCACGTGACGCTGGCTACTGTTGAAGATGCCAGATATGTGCCGCTCTACGGTGCATACCTGATAACCGACGCCGAGGATATCCGCCTGGACCAGGTGGTCTCCATTCAGGTCGCAGACGCCGTGATGCGCAAGGCGGCATAATGAGAGGCATATCCCTGTCGCGTGCCGGCGGGTAGAAGCGCTGATTCTACCCGCCGTATCACATTTTCTAATCCCCACGCCTCATGGAGGAGGTCAACCGGCGGGTAATCTCTTCCATCCGGCGGAGGGTGTTCACTGCGGAGCGGCGGCGCTCCAGCGCCTGCTCGATCTTGAGCACCAGCAGTTCGTATACATCGACGCCCGGGATGTTCTTCTCCACATAGTCGAACGCGCCGCGGCGCATACACTCTACGGCGTTCGCCACGTTGCCGTACGCAGTGAGCACAATCACCTCGCTGAACAAGTCGTGCGCCAGCGCCGCCTCCAAAATGCGCACCCCGCTGTCGGGGTTCTCCATCGCCATATCGGTGATAACCACGTCGTACGCGGGGGACGCCTGCTTGATCTTCTCGATGCCATCGGTTTCCCCCTCGGCAACGTCTACCTGATAACCTTCGCGCTGTAGACGGCGTTGCAACGCATGGCGCACCTCTTCTTCGTCATCGATCACCAGTATCCGGTACATAGCACCTCCTCGCTATCGCTCTTTCACGTCCGTTTGCTCACCTGATGGCTTTCCGTTGACCGGAAGCAGAATATGGAAGCAAGCCCCCTTGCCGGGCACGCCATCCTCGTATACGAAACCGCGATGCGCTTCCACAATCCCCTTGACAATAGACAGCCCCAGCCCCATCCCCTTGACACGCGAGCTGAAGAAGGGCTGGAAAATCTTCTCCTTGATGTCGGCAGGCACGCCCGGTCCTTTATCACAGAACTGTACATGTACGAACTGCTTGTTGCGCGCCACGCCCAATCGCACGGGGAGGGCGCGCGAGTCCACCAGCCCGGTGCGGATGAACAGCTCTCCACCCTCCGGCTGGAAACTGAGCGAGTTCTCTATCATCTCCGCGAAGCAACGCTTCAGCTTCACCGCGTCGCATCGGATGTCCGGCAGCCTGGAGTCCAGCTCTAATTTCAGCTCCACGGGCCCCCGGCGCGGGAATATCTCCGCCACCGTCTGGGCGATGATGTTATTCACGTTGTCCACACCCGTGCTCAGGTGGGTAGCCATCACGAAGTCGCGAAACTCATGCAGAATCTCCTCCAGACGCGAAATCCCCCGCCGGATACTGCCGATGAGCTCGGTCAGCTCCTCGCGGTTCACCTCGGGCTGCTGCAGCAGGTATTCCACCTCGTTCAGGTCGCCTTTGATGGCAAAGGTGCGGTTGCCAATCATGTGCGCGGCTTTGGCAGACATCTCCCCCCACGCTGCCATTCGCTCGGTCTGCACCAGCCGATGCCGCATGTTCAGGCTCTCTATCGCCGAACCCAGCTGGCTGCCGATGGCGGAAAGCACCTCCAGCTCGTCGTCGGTGAAACAGTTATCGAACCACGGCGCTAAACTGCGCCTTCGTACTACCCGGATGACGCCAATCGTGCGCTCCCGCCCCCATACGGGAACCGCCAGAAACGCGCCGATTTGCTCCACCGGCATTTCAATGGCGATGCCCCGCCAGCGGGGGTCTTCGCGCGGGTTCGCAGTGCGCACAGCCTCCCCGTGTTGCGCTACCCAGCCGGTTAGCCCCTCGCCCAGCGGATAAGACACCTTGCCCACCTGCTCCTTCAGCGCACCGCTGGACGCGGCGAGGATCAGACGTTTCTGGTCGTCATCGATGAGGAACACCGAGCAGTCTTCAAAGCGCAATACCTTCGCCGCTACATCCAGCACCGTGCGCATCAGGTCGTCCAGGTCCTCCGAGGTGCTCAGCTCGTTGCCGATTTGCACCAGCGCTTCCTGTCGCACGCGGGACTGGTGCAGGGTTAAAGCCGTCAAACACAGGTCTGCCAGCAGAGCGACCGAGCTCACATCCTCCTCGTCGAAGGCATCCGGCTGGTCGGACTCGATGTTGATGACACCGCGCGTGCGCCCGTAAGCGTCCACAATGGGCACCGCCAGCTCGCTGACCACATCCTCGAAGAACTTCAAGTAGTGCGGGTCATGATTCACATCCCCTGTGCAGTAGGGTCGTTGTGTGGCAGCCACGTAGCCAGTGATGCCCTTTCCTTCCTCCTGCGCCACCTGCAAACGGCGCTGCCGTTTCTCCTCATCCCAACCCGGTCCCAGCGCGCTGTGGATGACCAGTTCGCCCGCGTCATCGTCTACGAGTGCGATGAAGGCACGAAAGCCTCCCACCAGCTTCATGCCCTCTTCCAGCGCGTAGTCCAGAAATCGGTCGATATCGGGTTGGGACACCGCCTGCCGTGCCACCTTGCCCAGCTGTTGTAAGGCCTGTCGGTATTGCTGCTGCTTGCTCAAAACGACGAACCGCTCCTTTTACCCTCTGAATCTGCACCTATCAGTATAACTGGAAAACAGGCAATTCGCAACGCTCTTGGAGGTTTTTCATTAACCTCGCCGCGGGGGAGGCGGGGCTGACGGCTTAACTAAGCTTTAATCCTCTGCCAGGGGATATTCCCTACCTCACGCGCCCCAGAAGCTGTAGGTGGGCAGGTCGTAGACCATACCCAGCAGGCTCCAGATACTGCCCACGATAAACTCACCCAGCATCAAGCCCAGGAAGAAAGGCTCGAAGCGGCGGTAGGTCTGCAACGAGCCGTAGCGCAGCACCAGCCACTTAATCAGCCACGCGATAAACAGCGGCAGCCACACGAGGTTCATGCTCCACGAGCCGGAGATGGCAAAGCCGATGGGATGAAATGGGAACCACAGCAGTTTCAGCCGCAGAAACATCAGCAACGAACAGATGCCAAAGCCAATCGCCATCGCCCAGTTCGCCTGCGGGTTGGGTTCGGTGGGGCTGGAAATCCATGTTGCCAGACGGTTGTACGCCTCGTTGCCGAACCAGATGCCCTGAAAGAACTTGGATGCTGTTCCCAGCTGATAGCCCAGATGCACAAACGCCCAGAACGAAGATAGCCCGCCTACCAGCACCGCCAGCATCAATGCGACCGCCATCCGCTTTTGCGAGGCGTTGACCGAACCGGCGATGCGCTGGCTCTCGATGACGATGGGAACCGGGTGGCTGCGATAGGCGCGGTTGAACCAGTAGAAGAAGTTCAACAACGCCAGACTGCGCCCATCCAGCGCGCCCGTGCCGAAGGCACGGGTAATCACATGGTCAGGTCCCGAGAAGTGGAGGTCATGCACGGGCGGACCCAGCTCCGCCCGCATGCGCATCACCGCCAGCGTCAACGCAAAATAGATAAGTACCGCCAGTGCCGCCCACACTGGCGACATCCCATAATACCACAGGAACCCCACCAGAAACGCCAGCCCACCCATCAGCCCCAGCAGTGTCGCCCGGTAGGACATGGCTTCCGTCTCATCCGTCAGCTCGCCAGCGCCGTGCCATGCCTTTTGCCACACCGCCTTCAGGTAGTGTCGCGCTGTCCACGTGAGGAACACCAGGATCGCCATGTATCCCCCGAACGCCTGCTCGCGGATGAAGGGGAAATCGGGGATGGTATCCCATGCCATGGCGTTCGAGATTACCAGCTCCGCCTTCCAGAACAGATAGAAGAACCAGCAGGAAAACACCAGATCCAGAGGCAGCAGATAGCCCAGCCCGATGACAAACGGATAGAACGAATAGGGCGTCCAGCCGATGGCGTTCCAGGGCTTCTGGGTGATGTAGGGCAGCAAATCCTGATGTTTGACGTTGATGGCGGGCAACGAGGGCACCAGATAGTTCAGCCCGTTCAGCGTGTCGATACCCCCTGCCAGCAGGATACCCGCCCACAGCAATCCGTTGCGCCAGAAGGGGACGCGCTCTTCGGTCATCTGCAGGGGCAGTATGACGATGGGGAAGGTCAGTCGCTCACGCTCCACCCACAGCTTGCGCAGCAGGTTGCTGAGGCACAGCATCACGAACAACAGCGCGAAGATAAAGACCATCCACCGCAGAACGGGCGGCAGCCACGCCCGCAGATGCTCCCAGCGATACAGCGTGTCGCTGCCCCGGTAGTAGCCCTGCAGGGCATCTACGTCGGTGACCATCAGCTCGCGCGGCAGGTATTTGCCGAAGGTGTTCAGCCAGCCGTTGGACTCGTTGCTGAACTGAAAGGGATGCCCCATCATCTGCACCAGCACGGGGATCATGTCCAGCCCCGCCAGTGCCGAACCCAAGCAGAGCATGGAGTATACCGTCAGGAGTTCGGCGCGATTGAGCGCAACGCGGGGAAACCACCGGCGCAGCGGCGCGTTGACTATTAGCAGCACCACCAGCAGGAACACACAGTTGGCAAAGATGGAGATAGTGGTGGGATAAGGACCGGTGCGCACCTTCTCCATGTACACTACCCAGTAATTGTTGGGCACGATGAGCACCAGCCCCAGCCCAATAGTCCACCAGCGGATGTGGAGCGTGGCAGGCACCCTCTCCGTCCGCTCCTCAAGCGCACCGGTGATTTCTGGCTGGGAGACCATCGCCCAAAAAGCCCTTTCCCCTTCCTGCATTCGTGGTAAGCGGGCGTATCGTGTAAGATACGCCCGCGTGTGTCGCTAACGAGGTGCAGTTGACGGTGCGCTGCCCGCGCCTGCTCCCTGTGGCATGGTGACGCTTGGTGGAGGTTGAAGCGGGCGGGCGGGTTGGTCAGACTCTTTCGTCGCGGTCAGGTACCAGTACGCTCCGAAGATAAGTCCCAGCACCACCACGACAACCACTACCGCCACCACCGGCGACACCTCACGCTTCAACGGCGATGCCATCTCGTCCTCCTAGTCGCCCGCCTGCACCGTCCACTGGCCCCAGCGCGTGGACGCCTTGCGATAGTACTTGGCGTGCCCATCGCCGTGCGTGGCGTTGAAGCCGTCAAAGTGCCGGTACACGATGGTCGGCGGTCCCCACCACACGTTCTGATGGTTCCAGATGGGGTCGGCGTCGCAGTCCGCCCATGTCTCGGGCCACGAGCCGTCCATCAGCAGGATGGTGCCCGCAGGCTCCTCCACTGCGCCTTCAGACAGATAGTGCTTGAAGCCAAACTTTGACCAGCTCCAGTTGGGATTGGGGTCGGTGCAGGGCCATGCCCAGATGCTGTTCCACTTGTAGCTGAAGTAGTATCGCCCGTTGCCGGGGTCGCCCCAGCCGCAGGTGCCGGGTTCATCCATCGTGTTGGGAGCGGCGAAGGTCGTGTACTCCCGCCCGGAAGGACATACTTTCAGCTGGCGGTTCTTCACGTAGGGCATGTGCAGGTCGGGGAACCACACGAGCTGATTGCAGTCGCCCCAGGCACCGTAGTAGATGAACGGCCCGGAGTAGGTCTCGTCATAGTCCTGCTTGTACATCTGGATGGCGAGACCAAACTGCTTCATGTTGGACAGACAGCTTGCCGCCCGCGCGCGCTCGCGCGCCTGTGCGAACACCGGGAACAGGATTGCCGCCAGTATCGCGATAATCGCGATGACGACGAGCAGTTCGATGAGCGTAAAGCCCTTGCTCCGAGACGTGTGACGCATGGTGTATCCCTCCTAATCGCGATAGAGTGTATGATGCAAAGGCGGCGCGACCGTGGCGCGCTGGATGAGCGTGGTGTGCACCGTGTGCGACAGCGCCACCGGCTTGCGTTCCAGCATCGCCAGCAACATCTCCACCGCCGATTTGCCAAGCGCCTCGTAATCCACCCGCACGGTGGTGAGCGGCGGGTCGGTAAACTGTGCCAGCGGCACATCGTCGTGCGATACCAGGGAGACGTCCTCCGGCACGCGCAGCCCCATCGCCCGCACCGCACGAAGCACCCCAATTGCCAGCACATCGGTTCGCACGAAGGTGGCAGTTGGGCGGGGTTCCCCCTGCAGCAGTTGTTGGGCTGCCAGCGCACCCTCCTCCGGCGTCCTGCCCGCGTACACGATGTGCTGGGGATGCACCTCTCCACCGTGCCGTGCCACCTGCTTCTGGAACATGGGCAATACCGGGTCCGGCTCGATACTGCCGATATAGCCCACCCGACAGTGTCCCAGCGAACACAGCAACTCCGCCACCTGCGCAATGCCCCGCGACAAATCCAGCGTCACACAGCCCACGTTGGGCAGTGGCGGCGGCGGATGATGCACAATCACCACGCAGAAGGTCTTCTGCGTGACCAGCTTCTGCAGCCAGTCCACGCTCACATCGGGGTCGCCTACCACGATGGCGCCATCCACCGCCCGTGAGTGCGCCCATCGCCGCAGCAGGCTCTCGCGTTCGTGCACCACTCCCACAGGGTTCAGCAGCAGGTTATAGCCGTGTTGGGTCAGCACCCGCTGGATGCCCCGCGCCAGCGCAATCAGGAACATATCGGAAAGCACCTCGGTGCGCCCCAGATACTCCAGCCCGATGGTGCGGCTGCGCCGGTGCGCCAGGTTCTGCGCGTGCAGGTTGGGCGTAAAGCCCAGTTCCTCCATGCGCTGCAGCACCATCTGGCGCGTCTGCGGACTGATGCGCCCCTTGCCGTGGATTGCCCGCGAAACGGTGGCGCTGGACACCCCGATTTTACGTGCGAACTCCTCAATGGTCATAATTGCCCTTTTTCGTTGTGTAAGCGTTTACGCATCTACTATAAATAATCCGCGCAGACATGTCAAGGGGTTTTTGGGGGAACGGCACGAAAATTTTCGCGCTGGATACTCTTATCTTGTCTTGCAGGATCTCCGCAGGGCTAACAGAGATTCAGGACAGCGGGGCGGTGTTACTCCGCCCCGCTGTGGGTCAGTCTGCCAGTGGGCGTTATTCATCCCCCGCGACCATCGCACCGCACTGCGCGCAGCGGGCGGACACACGCCCTCGCCGTCGTCCGGGCAACCGCGCCAGCCAGCCACAGTGCGCCCACCTCGGTTACGGTAGCGGCAGCCTGCGCCACACTGTCTCATCAGCTGCAACCTTCCACGTGATGCGGTTCCCCTGAACCGTGCCTTCGGTCTCTCCGATACGGCGTGCCAGCACTCGGTATGCGTCCAACCGCGAAAGCTCGATTTCCCAGTGAACGGCGCCACTAACATGAGACCCGCGGCTGTTAACGCCTGTCTGATGGCAATAACGCGACGCGCACGCCTTCTAATTCGCCCTCTACCTCGGACCCCGGGGTTACAGAACAGTCACTGGCCCCCTAGGTTACGAACTCCTCTACCACGAATGTACTCGCCAGCTTATCGGGCCACCCCTGCCATTCCTTGTCCAGTATGATAGCGAGAAAGCCGAGGTAGAATATCGGGGACGAGGGAAACTTGCCGATTATCGCGCGCAAAAGCATCGTCCCAAACTTGGCGCGGTCTCCATCCGCTTTCATAACGTACATTCTCAAGACCTGTTTACCTGGGGTGGTACGCTGGGCGAACAGCCACAGCGCCCAGAACACATGCGCCAAAAATGCAAAACAGCATGACCAGCGTTCCTACCCCGACGGCAACGCCCGCCGCTGTCTCGCTGCCGACGGTTTCGGAAGACGCCGCTGCCAACCCGAGGGTCAGCCCACCGCCGCCGCAGATGATAATCCAAATCACCAACGTGGGTATGAGCACATCGAAGAAGTAGGCGCCGAGGCGCTTACTCGGCGGAGCCAGTCGCACCTCCGGGTTGAGCAGGTTGACGCGGCACAGCGGACATCATCGTGTCCCAACGGGCACCTGATTGTGACACACGGGACAGGTGTTCATGTGGTAACCTCCTAATAAGTGTACTGGGACGTGGTTTCCCCCTGGAATTGACCGTAGCGATACCGGATCACTAAATTCCGCGTTCTCCCAGCCGGTTGTGGATCAGGACTGATGAAGGTAATTTGGATCGCTCCCTGCAACTGACGCGAGATTCGTCGGTAAATTACCTCCAGCTGGTCTGAACTGGGAGCGAAGAAATAAAGCCCGCCTGTTTCATTCGCCAATCGTTGCAGAGAGGATGCATCCACATCACCCAAGCCAACCGTGAAAACAGGGATACCTGTTTGCGTGGCGCGAGTAATTAGGTCATCGACGCTTTTGTCACTGTTATTGTCTCTGCCATCGGTCATCGCGATCACAGCCTTTGCTCCCTGCTGCCGAGCGGTAGCCTCTAGACCGAGCCATATCGCCGAATAGAGCGCTGTGGCGCCAGCCGCGCTACGTCCGTTTATCGCAGCAAGCAAGGCGTTTTTATCCTGAGTGAAGTCTTGCGAAAGCTCTATCGAGTGGTAATAGGAGAAGTTGATAACAGCTCCATAATCGCGATTGCCCATCAGGTTCACGAAAGTAGATGCGGCTTGCTCAAGGTCTGCATTCGGTTGGCCCGCCATACTGCCACTGCGATCCAGCACCAGGCACGCGGACAGGTCTGTTGCGCCTTGCGTGATCACGCGCACATCCGTGATGATGGCTGGCACGCCGTCTTCCCAAATTTCGAAGTTGCTTCTATTGAGGTTGGTAATAGGATTGCCATCTTGGTCGCGTATCAACTCCAACACCAGCACCAGCGGGAAGAAGTCGGCTAGGACCTGGTTCACCCGAATGTCTACGCGAGCGGTTCCGGGGTCGGGGGTTCCTGGTGCCTGAATTTCAACCGTTGCGGTGACTACACTTTTATACATCACATTATGTGCTGTTCCATCGTGCCCGCTCCCGAGCAGGTCGCCCCCCCGTAGATCAGGATGGTTCAATGGTAAGCGATGGACATTGTGGTATTTGGTCGTCGGAACCCTTCGTGCTTCCGCGCTGAAGGTGATGCCTTGGCCATAGGGGATTGCCACGCTGATACGCTCTTCCGTCGCCGAACCGCTCCGATCCTTCACATAGGCGAAGGCTGTTCTCGCTTGCTGGTGGTGCGCATATATGATGATGCGATTGGTTCCATCCGGTATCAGCCGCGTGCGCGGCCAACGAATGATGAAAGCAGCAGTCGCACCTAACTGCTCTGTGTCGGGATCGGTCGGCGAGTGAATCTTTCCCCCTCCGCCGCAACCGACAGGGATTAATACTGTACTGAGCAAGAGCAACCACCACGAGGCAGTACGAAGTGTGTTTTGCATCGCCATCATCCTCCGCTATCGTATCACGATGTTCGTGTTATCTATGACACTAGGAACTAGGGCATCTTCTGCGCCCTTCTTCGGCACTTTGATCTCTGAGTGGTTTTGGTCGAGCAAGAAATTCTGTGTGCCCAGCACCCAGTATGCGCCTTTCAGTTTTGTGATGTCACCCCATCCCTGATTCTGCATCACTTGGCGTGCCCAATCATTGTCAACAGGATTAGGCGATACTAATGGCGCTGCGCTGTACACGGCAACGATTCCATCAAGCAGCAGCTGCGTGTTGTATACATGTGTAGAAGCCCACATACCTACGGTGTAGCAACTTCGCGAAAAACATTTCCCCAAATAGTCCTCAAATTTAGTTCCGGCAAACACTATGTACACCGTATTCTTAGCAGCGGGAGTGTGGTCATTCAGTTTGTCCAAGAAAGAACTGCCGGGTTCCAGTAAATCTTTCACACCATCCGTATTGAGACCTCTTAGCCACGGAATAGCGTTATAGAGAAACCAATCCCACTTTCCTGGCAAATTTGTTGGGTCATCGATAGGCACCCCAAGGTGGGGTGTTCCGAAAGTAAAAAGCCTCTCTACAAATGGTGAAGCACCCTCCTTTTCTAATGCCCACCGGGCTACTAGGCCTCCCATACTGTGTCCGTAAAGATCTATCCGAGCCGGTCTGTCAGCCTTTTTCAACGCTATACCAACTTCGATACCAAGGTCTTCGCCGTTTTCATCAATGTGTCTACTCCAGTCGTAATCAAACCCCCAAATTTCGTCATAGACACGGTAACCATGCAGAACTTTGGCAAGATCTAACATGTTATCAATGTCATTTTTCATACCATGCAAAAGGATGGCAATGCGCTTATTGCTCCAAACTGGATTGTCAGCCCGCCATTTATGGCTTGGTGGGTCGTATTTAACCAGTCCTCGAGGACTGATTTGGGCAGGTTTGCTGTTGTACGTGTACATTCCTGTTGTTAACGAGTGCAAATACGGCGGTTGCGAGAGCCGCTCAAGAAGCTTTTTAATGTCTTCTTGGGAGAGGTCAATCCTCAATTCCTGACCAACTTTTGATGTGTGCCAGCCCTTGAGCACAACGGCAGGAGTTGTATTTTTGTTCTGTGGAATTGTGGAAAACAAGTACCACATATCACCACTTTGGCGTGATGCTTGGAGAGTTAATGATATAGATATGTTCCCTTGTTGACCAGAAGGGGTGTCTTCAAAGTCCATCCGGACAACGTAGCTGGCGGGAGCTACACCTTGGGGAAGATTGCCCGCTGCTACCTCCGGTGGGTAGACTTGAACACGAAGTTGAGTGGCGGAATCGAATGTACCCGGCGCGACTTCCACCTTCGCGCCGTACTGTTGGGGGGTCTCAATGGTGGTGCCTTCAGGTCCAACAACGCGAGTGGTTTCCCAAAGCGGTTTGGGTGGTTCGTTTATACCAGCACCCCCTCCGCAACCATTAGTCAGCCACAGGGCGAGCACCAATACGCTTGCGGCCCAGACTTTGCCCATAGTGCGCAGCGCTTGCATTTCTCTCCCCTCCCTTATCGAATGTAACACCCATCTCGGATTACTGCGAACCGGCTTGCCCGGCGACTACTCTTGTGTCAACAAATCGAAAGGTTGCTCTAAACTGCAGCAGGTGCTTATAGAATACAGCGCGACACAGGGAACGTCAATACGTTTTAGACCCGTCTTTTCCCTTAACCATTGATAACCGATAAGTACACTTTCGGTCCGATTGTTTATCATCGCAAGAATGAAATAACAGAGACGGGTCGTCCTCTCACTCTGGTGCTATTTATCTGCGCTCGCTATGCATCCGATATTTCGATGCGTTTGACCTGCTTATTGAGTATTTGCCTGACCACAGTGATTGCGTCGTCTACTGTGCTGGCTCTCCCCACGTAGCTACCCTTCAAGTAAACCTCTCTGCTGTCCGGATAGTACGTTGCCTCGTGCCAATGACCGTCCTTGTCTTCTAATCCGATCTTCTTCTTAGCCATTCTGAGTACCTCCGATGAGAGACTTCGCTGCCTCCAGTTCGAGAACCCGTCTGGTTGTTCGTGGATGAGTCGCATATAAATCATGGAGGAAACCAAATAGCGGTGGCATCTGCCGCTCCTGCTCGGTAAACGCCTTGACAGCGGTCTTGGGTGCCAGATAGATGCTTCCCGACGCCAGAGCGATTAGTCCTCTGCGGGCAGCTTCACTGTCGCCGCACAAATACAACCCGATTCGGTCCGCCGTCAGCTCACATGCTCGAGAGTAAGCAGCGCCAAAGAACGGGATGAACATGGCTGGCTTCAGCAAGAAGGTCTTCCACCAGGCAAGGTGCCCCACGGCATGATGCCCGAGCTCATGTCCTATCACCATACTCAACTCCTTGAGGGAACCATGCGCCAGCATCACGTCGATCAGAGACGAATACAAGATAACGTACTTCTTCGAGACAAACTTGACGGCAAGTGCATTTATCGCCCCCTGACTGTTTATAACAAACACCTCGGGGATACTAGCGAGGTTCAAAACTCCAGCTTGACTCTTGACAATCGCATGAATCTCTGGATACTGCTCGTCGCTTACCTTCACCGCGTTGCCCAGTAGCTCCGCCCTGAAGAACTGCTCCGCAATCCACAGTACAATCGCGAATGGAATGACAAACCAGATCAACATAAGAAGAAGCGGGAGCAAAAGCAGCCACACGATGGCACCTATCACCGCTCCCACCAAGAGGTACGTCTGCTCTTTCGGGTGGCGTAGAGCCGATATACTGAGCGCTTGCGAAACGCTGGACATCATCCTACCTCCTCCGTATAGGTCCTTTTAATTTGCAGCGGGTACTGGCATCGTACAACACCACACAGAGAAACGTCAATACGTTTCAGACCCGTCTTCTTCCCTTAACCATTGATAACCGATAAGTACACTTTCACTTTGCATAATGCACAGAGAACAGCCCCTCCGTGCAGGAAAACATGCAATGAGTGGCGTAACAGACCACAGGAGGTGACAATCATGCCTTTCCAGGTGCGATTCACAGTCCCAGACGACTTGCCCGTGTGCGTCGCACTTTGCCAAGCTGCGCAGCTGGAAACACCAGGCATGCAGCAGTATCTCTCGCAGATATGGCAGCAGTGGCTGCAACAGGGGCGGGCAATCAGTGCGGTGGTGGTAGATGAGCAGGATCATGTGGTCGCCTTCGGATTGAGTGCAGCGGTATCGGAAGGGTTTGTCCAACACGTGCGTAATGACAGGGGAACCATTGTCCGTGCCGTGTTTCGTTACCCTGACACCGCTTTTTACCCCAGCGAGTTCATCCGGGCGCACCGCGGTCATGGGGTCGGCCTCATCGCCTTCTACGGCTGGCGAGAAGACCTCAGTGAGAGCCAGCTGGAACAGCTGCATCGACCGCTAATCGCCAGCTTCCTGCATCTGCATCAGGGGCTTCATCTACGCTCTATCACCAAGGAGGTATACGGTGAACAGGCGCTGCAGGTGCACCTGCGCATGGGCTTTCGGCTGTTCCACCAGACGCAGGCGGTTTCGTTGCGGACACAAAGGCGGGAGGGCTATCTCATCGGTGTAGACCGTCACGACACCCCGGCTCAACCCGGCACGTTCCTGCATCACTTATTCTCGCACACAGCTCCCGCGCTGCAGCTACGCCGCGAACAGATGGAAATGTTGCAGCTGGCACTCTTGATGGCAATGAGCGATGGTCAGATACACGAAGTGATTAAGGTCCGATACATTGAGACAGTCTGGTTGCGCTGGCACCGCGTGTACGATGCCTTCGACCGCGCGGGCATCGCTTGGCGGCATGGGGGCAGGAACCACAGGCGGAGTGACCTGTTGGAGACGGTACGACGCCAGCCGAACCTGGTCTTCCCACTGGTCATCGGCAAGCGGTTTTTCAGTCATCCCGAACTGGCGCGAAAGTATCCTATCCCCTGCTGCTGAAGCGGGATACGCCCCGTGCGGCTAATCCGTGGCGCTGGCGTCGGCGCGGGTGTGGGTGTGGGTGATGCCGAAGAAGGTCTCCAGAATGTGCCGTGCAATGGGTGCCGCCACTGCACCGCCGTGTCCACCCTGTTCCACCACCACCGCCAATGCGATGCGCGGGTTGTCCATCGGGGCGTAGCAGATGAACCAGGCGTGCGGCTCGCGACGGGGCGGGTCTTCAGCGGTTCCCGTCTTGCCCGCCACGGCAATGCCCGGCAGATTCGCCGCATGAGCCGTGCCCCCTCGACCCGCCACCGCCGCCCTCATGCCTTCTTCAATCCAGCGCCACTGCTCCGGTGTCAGCGGTATCTGTTTCAGCACGGTAGGCGGGGTATCTATCGTTGTGCCGTCCGGTCGCACGATACGCTTCACCACAAAGGGCTTCATCACCGTCCCTCGGTTCGCCACCGCCGCTGCCACCAGCGCCATCTGCAACGGGGTGGTTTGCACAAAGCCCTGCCCGATGGAGGCGTTCACCGTGTCGCCGTCGTACCAGCCTTCCTTGTAGCGTTTTTTCTTCCACTCCGGCGTGGGGATGTTGCCCTTGCTCTCGCCGACGAGGTCGATGCCGGTCAGCTCCCCCAAGCCGAAGGCGTGCGACATCTCCGCCAGTTTGGGCATGCCCAGCCGCAATCCCGTTTGATAGAAGTAGACATCACACGACGCAGCAATCGCCTTGATAAAGTCTGTGGCATTGTGCCGGCGATGGCAGCGGAACCGCCACTTTCCCAGCTGCAGAGCGCCGGGGCAGTAGAAGCCCGTATAAGGCGTAATCGCCCCGAAATGGAGCCCCGCCGCTGCCGTCACAATCTTGAAGGTGGAGCCGGGCGGATAACGGCTGCCGATGGCGCGGTTCTGCAGGGGGTGCAGTGGGTTGTTCGCTATCTCACGCCAAACGTGCGGTTTCACCCCGCGCGCAAAGGCGTTGGGGTCAAAGCGCGGAAAGCTCGCCAGCAACAAAACCTCGCCCGTGCGGGGGTCCACAGCGACCACTGCCCCCACTCTGTTCCCAAAAGCCTCTTCAGCGGCTCGCTGCAACTGTTTGTCGATGGTAAGCATGACCGTCGCGCCCTGCTCGGCAGGCACCTCTTCTATTTCACGCCGCTGCCGTCCTCGCGCGTCCACCTCCACCCACTTGCCCCCCGCCTTGCCGTGCAGCCACACCTCCTGCACCCGTTCCACCCCCATCTTTCCCACGTACTCCCCGGGTGACACTCCTACTTCGCGCAGGGTTTGCAGTTCCTTAGCATCTACCTCTCCCAGCATCCCCAGCAGGTGCGACGCCAGCTTGCCATCGGGGTACCACCGTACCGGCTGTGGGCTAACATCCACCCCGCGCAACCACAGGCGGTTCTCCTCGATGCGCGTCACTACTTCCAGAGAGATGCCTGTTGCCAGAGGAACGGGATACAGCCGCTGGGCGCGCTGTTTGGCGTTGCCCACCACCTGCAGGATGTCCTCCAGAGGCATCTCCAGAATCCGGCTTAAGCGATACAGCACCGAGTCGTCGTTTCCCACCTCCGCCGGGATGATGCTGACAACAAACTCGGGGCGGTTCATCGCCAGCGTGCGTCCGGCGCGGTCAACAATCATTCCTCTGGGCGCAAACAGCCGGATAAACCGCTTGCGGTTGCTCTCCGACTGCGCCAGCAGCTGCTCGCCCATCGCTATCTGCAGATACCACAGGCGCAGAACCAGCGCCGCGAAGCCCAGAACGATGACCGCCAGGTACAGCTTGAAGTGGGGCACCTGAGGAGATGCAGGTATCTCCACCCCAAAACGCCCGCGCATGGCTACTCCTCTCCGGGAGGCGGACGGTGTAGAGGACACCGCTTCCGGGGTGCTTTGCTGGCAGCAAAACTCTTGATGACCACCTCAGGGCAATAGCGCGTCGCCAGCAGACCAGAATCCGCACAGATTCGAACCTTTTCCTCAGCCGGTGGAGCAACCACCTTGGGTTCGGAAAGACGCGGCTGCACAGGTGCGGTCACCGGCGGTGGCTCGCTCACGCGGGGCTGCAACATCGCCGGCTCACCGCCAGAGACGTTACCCGGAGCGGTCATCGCGGGCGGGGGCACCGGCTCCGGCGTTTGCGGGGCAGTGGTGGCAGGCGGTTCGCCTTCAGACGACGGGCTGGCGGTGCTGTCAGGAACGTCCGGGCTGGAGGGCTGTGGTGAACCGTGCAGGGTGCACGGCTGTGCAGGCTCCTCACCGCGCCGGAACGTAAAGCGATGCGTGTGCGGGCAAGCGGGCGTAGCTATCATGCCGGTGTCGTCGCACAGGGTCAACGTGATAGTATCCACGCTCTCCGGTTGCTGAGGCTTTTGCGGCACGTCGCCCGGCTCGAGCTTGCGAAGCCACTCTTTCTGCAGGGGCACCGCCCTGCTCATGAACTCCTTCCAGATAGGGGCGCACACCGTACCGCCGAAAACGCGAGGCATTGGCAAATACGCCTTCTGCTTCTTGACGGGGTCCTCCACCTCACGCGCCACCCACACGGCGGTGACCAGCTCGGGCGTGTAGCCAACGAACCATGCGTCACGTCCTTCATCGGTAGTGCCCGTCTTGCCCCGTGCTTCGGGGAAATCATGCAATACGCGATAGGCGGTTCCGCCGGGCGTGCGTACCGGTGCCTTCAGCAGGTCGTCCATCGTCTTCGCGGTGGATTCAGGGATAACCCCATACGTTATCTCCGGGGCATTTTCCTGAATGATGTCGCCTTCGCGATCTCGCACGCGCACGACGGCAACGGGCTCGCAGCGATTGCCCCCCGATGCAAACACGCCGTATGCTACCGCCATCTCGATGGGACGCACCGCCGACGACCCCAGCGCGAGGGAAAGGTTTGGCTCCAGTGGTGACTGAATGCCCAGCTTGCGTGCGTAATCAATCACTGTCTGTGGTCCCACCATCGCAATGGTCTTCACTGCCGGAATGTTGATAGAGTAAGCGATAGCCTGCCGCACCGTTACCGAGCCGCGGTAGCGACCATCTGCGTTCTTGGGACGGTAAGGCTTTGGATAGGAAGGATAGCTGACAGGCGCGTCCACAATGCGCGAATCAGGAGTCAGTAAGCCCCTGTCGATTGCCGCGCAGTAGACAATGGGTTTGAAAGCCGAACCCGGCTGTCTTCTGCCCTGTGTGGTGGCGTTGTACTGTGACCTGCTAAAGTCCACTCCGCCCACCATCGCGCGAATGAAGCCGGTTTGCGGGTCGATGGCGATTATCGCGCCCTGTGTAGCGCTCCCCCTACCGTACTTCGCCAGTCCTTCGCGTAACGCTTGCTCTGCTGCCTGCTGCATTTGCCAGTTCAGGGTGGTCTCTACGGTCAATCCCTCCCTGTAAATCTGGTCTTCACCGTAATCCTCCATTAACTGCTTTAACACATGGAACACGAAGTAAGGCGCTTTAAAGCTGATTCCCTGCCGTCGCAGTGGCACCACGCGAATCGGCTCGCGCTTCGCTTCCTGATATTCCTGCTCGTTGATGAACCCCAGCATACGCATCCTTTCCAGCACCCTATCCCGTCGGCGCAACGCCAGCTCGGGGTTCTCGTGGGGTGAGTAAGCGGATGGGCGACGTATTACTCCCGCCAGCAGGGCACACTCGGCAAGGGTCAGCTTGTGAAGAGGTTTATTGAAGTACACACGGGCAGCTGTTTTAGCACCATATGCTCCGCTACCGAAGTAGACCTCATTGAGGTAGGTCTCCATAATCTGCTCTTTGGTCAGGTGTTGTTCAATCTGGAGAGCAAGAAGTGCTTCCTGTATCTTGCGGTGGAAAGTCTTCTTTTGCGTCAGGAAGGCGTTCCGTGCTAGCTGCATGGTGATGGTGCTGCCCCCCTGAGCGTACCTGCCCTCGCGCAAGTTCACCCAAACCGCGCGGAATAGCGCTCGTGGACTGATGCCTCTGTGCTGATAGAACTGGCTGTCCTCGATAGCCACTACTGCATCTATGAGCGGCTTGGGAAACTCCGACATCTTTGCCAGCTCACGCCGTTCGTGGGTCAGGGTTGCCAGCACCACCCCGTCCTGTGAGAGAATGCGGGTGCCTACATACGGCTTGAGGTTTGCAATCTGTTCACTGCTGGGCAACAACTTCGACACCTGCACCAGCAGCACCACCAGATACCCGCCGCCTACCACAATCCCCAGTAACACCAGGAGCAGGAGATAGATGAGCAGACGCTGCCAAATCGGGCGACGCCGCCTGCGAAGTGGGCGGGTTACCGGACGTTTTCGTGGTCTTGAAGCCATCGTCTCTCCGTTGGTGCGACTTTCAGCCTCTCCCGCTCTCATTATATCCCAATCTCGTGTATCGGGTATATCATTGCACAACCTGCCCACAGTTTGCAAGGCGCGGCGCGTCGCCCGGAGGTGGAACCGCCCCTGACCGACCTCGCCCCCGCCTAGGAAGGCGTCCGGTGGATTTATTGAACACCGCCCTGCAGATACTTGACAACAACAGCCTTTTGCCGATACAATGTATTGCGTTGGTTTGCGCAAAACTTGGTCTGAGGTGAGGAAACATCAGAACGGATCTGCGGATCAACGAGCGCATCCGGGCACGCGAGGTGCGCGTCGTGGACGAGAACGGCGTGCAACTGGGCATTTTGCCCACCCGCGAGGCACTGCAAATCGCGCAGGAACGCGGATTGGACCTTATCGAGGTCGCCCCTCAGGCTAACCCTCCCGTGTGTCGCATCATGGACTACGGGAAGTTCAAGTACCAGCAGGCGAAACGGGAGAAGGAAGCCCAGAAAAAGCAGCACGTCACGGAAGTGAAAGCCATCCGGGTGCGTCCCGGAACGGACGACCACGACCTGGACTTCAAGCTGAATAATTGCATCAAGTTCTTGAAAGAGGGCGACAAAGTCAAAATCACGGTGCTCTTCCGCAGCCGGGAAATCACCCGCCCCGAAATGGGACAAAAGGTGATGGAGTTTTTCGCCAACGGCTGTGCCGAGGTCGGCGTGGTGGAAAAACCTCCCACCATGGAAGGACGCACCATGACGATGGTGATTGCTCCCAAACCGAAAGGCAAGTAGCGAGCAGACCGATTGCTGGTAAATGTGAATGGGGGAAAACTCCCCCATTTTTCACGCACTACTCTGCTAAGGAGATGAGCCGTATGCCGAAACAGAAGATGAAAACCCATAAAACGGCGGCGAAGCGGTTTGCCCTCAGTGGTAAGGGCAAACTGATGTGCCTCAATGCTGCCAACAGCCACATGTTCCTGCACAAGAGTGGCTCTCGTAAACGCCGGCTGGAAATCGAGAAAGAGGTCGATAAAGGCAACCGCTGGCGCATGAAGCGTCTGCTGGGAATCTAACACGGAAGGGGGTCAACAACTATGCCTCGTGTCAAACGCGGCACAATAACCCATAAACGGCATAAGAAGATTATCGAACGGGCGGAAGGTTACTGGGGGCGAAAGAAAAACGTCTTCCGCCGTGCCAACGAACAGGTAATGAAAAGCCTGCAATACGCCTACCGCGACCGTCGCGTGCGCAAACGGCAGTTCCGCAGGCTGTGGATTACCCGCATCTCCGCTGCCTGCCGTGCCGAAGGCTTGCCCTATAGCCGCTTCATCGAAGGGCTGGCAAAGGCAGGTGTCGCACTGGACCGCAAGGTGATGGCAGACATGGCGGTGAACCAGCCCGAGGCTTTCCGCGAACTGATAGAGATAGCACGACAACACGCCACGTTAGCAGCGGTGGGGTAGCGGTGGAAGAGCGTATCCGTACGCTGATAGAGGAAGCAACACAAGCCATCCTGTCCGCCAGCAGTACAACGGAACTAGAAGCAGTGGAAACACGCTTTCTGGGGCGCAAAGGGCAGGTAACCGAACTGTTACGCGCCCTGCCCACCCTGCCCCCGGAGGAACGTCCACGCTTCGGGCAGATGCTCAACTCCGTTAAGGCGCAACTCCAGACACAGATTGACCAGCGCCGCGCGGAGCTGCAAAGGCGTGAACGTGAAGAACGTCTGCGCGCCGAGCGAATAGATATTACCCTGCCGCCTCGCCCCCTGCGCGTGGGTCTCAAACACCCATTGACCCAAACGATGGAGCGGGTGCGCGCCGCGCTCATTGGACTGGGCTTCGAGTTCGTGGACAGCCCCGAGCTGGACGACTATCGCTACAACTTCGCTGCACTCAACTATCCCGATGACCACCCGGCGATGGACGAGCAGATGTCCTTCTATATCTCGGATACCCGCCTGCTGCGCACGCAGACCACCAGCGTGCAGGGGCGCGTGATGGAGAAACGCCAGCCGCCGTTCCGCATCGCGGTCATCGGGCGGTGCTTCCGCAACGAAACGGTAGATGCTACCCATCACCATACCTTCCATCAGGTGGATGCCTTTATGGTAGACAAAGGCATCAGCATGGCGGATTTGAAGGGAGTGCTGGCGGCGTTCGCGCGGCAGATGTTCGGTGAAGACGTGCAGGTGCGCTTCCGTCCCGATTTCTTCCCCTTCGTGGAGCCGGGCGTGGATTACGCCATCTACTGGCAGGGTGGATGGCTGGAACTGGGCGGCGCGGGGCTGATACATCCCAACATCCTGCGTGCGCACGGTATCGACCCCGAAGAGTGGACGGGCTTCGCGTTCGGGCTGGGCATCGAGCGTATCCCCATGATTCAATATCAGATCGATGACCTGCGGCTGTTTTTGGAGAACGATTTGCGATTTTTACAGCGATATGGGGCGTAAGCCATGCGTGTGCCGATAGAGTGGTTAAAGGAATACGTGGATGTGCAGGCGTCGCCGGAAGAGCTCGCTCACCGTCTGACAATGGCGGGACTGGAGGTGGAGGCGATTGAACACGACACCGGCGAGCCCGTGCTCAATGTCAAAGTCACTCCCAACCGCGGTGACTGTCTGTCTATGGTGGGCGTCGCCCGGGAGGTAGCAGCGTTGTACGCTCTGCCCCTGCACCATCCGATGCCTGCCGCACGTACCACCGAGCCGGGCGAAGCGGCACAGGTAGCAAAGGTGGAAATACTCGATGACGACCTGTGCCCGCGTTACGCCGCGCGCGTGGTACGCAACGTACGCATCGCCCCCTCCCCCGCGTGGATGCAACAACGCCTGCTGGCGGCAGGCATGCGCCCCATCAACAACGTGGTGGACGTGACCAACTATGTGATGCTGGAGCTGGGGCAGCCGTTGCACGCCTTTGACCTCGACCTGTTGCCCAACGGGCGCATCGTGGTACGTCGTGCCCGACCGGGCGAGAAAATCGTCACGCTGGACGGCGTCGAGCGCGAGCTGCAACCGGATATGTTGATGATTTGCGACGCCACGCACCCGGTCGCAGTCGCCGGAGTGATGGGCGGCAGCGAGACGGAAGTGACCCCAAGCACACGCAACGTGCTGCTGGAGTCGGCGCACTTTAATCCCACCTCCATCCGGCGCACCTCGCAGCGACTGCAGCTTTCTACGGAAGCCTCTTATCGCTTCGAGCGCGTGGTAGACCCCGGTGGTGTTGTTGCTGCGCTGGATAGGGCGTGCGAACTGCTGGAGCAAATCGGCGCAGGCGAAACCCTCTCCGGAGTGGTGGATGTCTACCCGCGTCCCGTCTCCGAGCGAACCGTGACCCTGCGCCCCGCACGCTGTAACCTGCTGCTGGGGATGAATCTGGACGCACAGACCATGCTGGATTGCCTGCGTCGCCTGCAACTGCAAGCAGAGATGCGGGACGGAGTCATCCACGTCACCGTGCCTACCTTCCGCCCCGACCTGAACATTGAAGAGGATTTGGCGGAGGAGGTGGGACGGGTCTACGGCTACGAGAACATTCCAGAGCGGCTGCCTTTCGGGCATACCCATCGCGGCGGCGACAGCCCGAATACCCGCCTCATCCGCCCTCTGCAGGAGGCTTTCGTACGGGCAGGGTTGATCGAGGTGCATACGCACACCCTGCGTGCGCCGGGTCCACTGGATGACCCCAACCGCACCCCCGTGCGCGTGCGTAACGCTGCCAGCGAGGAGCTCAGCACCCTGCGCAACTCGCTCATCCCGTCGCTGATGGACGTGGTTCTGCACAACCTGGCGCGACGGCAGACGGAGATTTTCCTGTTTGAGGTGGGAGCGGTCTTCTCACAGCTTGCCGATGGAGACTACGCGGAGACGCTGAAGGCGGGATTTGCTATCACCGGGTCGGTCTTTCCGCCCGGATGGGACGCCCGTTACCCTGCCGCCGACTTCTTCACCGCGAAGGGAGTAGTGCAGACCCTGCTGGAAACGGTCGGAGTGGCAGAAGCCGAGTATGAGGCGCTGGATGACCCGCGTTTCCATCCCGGTCGCAGCGCACGTGTGCTGGCGGGCGGACGCGAGCTGGGCATCTTCGGCGAGCTGCATCCCGACGTGCTGGAGCAACTGGACATCACGCGGCGCACGGTGCTGGCAGGGGAGTTCGATGTGCAGACCCTGTGGTCGCTAGCGGAGCGGCGCGTGCGCTATGAACCCCTGCCGAAGTATCCGGCGGTGCTGCGCGATCTGGCGGTGGTGGCGGCAGAGGATGTGCCTTACCAGACCGTCGAGCGCACGGTGAAAGAGGCAGGCGGCGTGCTGCTGGAAAGCGTGCGGCTGTTTGACGTCTATCGCGGCGAGCGCATCCCGCAGGGCACACGCAGCCTCGCGCTGTCTCTCACCTTCCGCAGCCCCGAACGCACCCTCACCGACGAGGAAGTGGACGAGATCGTTGCCCGAATCGTGCGCGCGCTGGAGGAAATCGGCGCGAGGTTGAGAACGTGAAAGCGGGTGAACTGGAATGCGTCCTTCTCTGGAAGAGCGAATCAAGCAACTCCCTCCTGACCTGCAGCAGGAGGTTGCCGATTTTGTAGACTTCTTGCTGCAAAAGCGCCGACGACGACATCCTCAGCCACCGACTTTTTCGTGGGCTGGGGCACTGGCAGACTTGCGCGACGAGTATACCTCCGTCCAGCTACAGCACGAAATCGCCCACTGGAGAACAGGCAACGGTGAGGTTACTGATTGATACGAACATCTTTCTGGAAATACTGCTAGACCAAGAGCGTGCAGAGCAGGCACGCCGTCTCCTGAGAAATGTTCATGCCCACGAAATGTTCCTGACAGATTTTACGCTTCACTCTTTGGGCGTGGTTCTATTCCGCAGGCAACAGCATCAGGTCTTCGTGGACTTTGTCCACGACATGCTCGAGCGAGCAGGGCTTCAGATGTTGAGCCTGCCGCCAAACATGTTTCAACGAGTCGCCTCAGCATCTCAACAGCATGGGATTGACTTCGACGACGCCTACCTCTACGTGGTGGCGGAAGAGTTTAACCTCGAGATTGTGAGCTTCGACACCGACTTTGATCGGACGCCAAAGGGCAGAAGAACACCAGAAACGGTCTGAGAACCACATAGCATACAGAGTTCTCCAAGAAAAATACGGGAACTTTGCGGCTACTTTTAACGGTACTAAAAGTATGAACCCGACGAGCGCCATCTCGGTCAAACCGCTGTTCTGGCTGCTGGTGATTGGTAGCCTGAGCGTGCTTGGCTTGAGCCAGCTGCGCAACACCGTTCCACAGGAGAGTGCCGTCATGCCGGTCTACCAGCCGTCTGTCAACGCACCGGAGTTTCCCGAAGGGCTTGAATGGCTGAACACCGACCGCCCCCTTCGCCTGAAAGACCTGCGGGGCAAAATCGTGATGCTGGACTTCTGGACCTATTGCTGCATCAACTGTATGCATATCATCCCTGACCTGAAGCGGTTGGAAAAGAAATATCCCAACGAGCTGGTGGTCATTGGCGTCCACTCCGCCAAGTTCACCACCGAGAAGGAGAGCGAGAACATCCGCCAGGCTATCCTGCGCTACCGCATCGAGCATCCCGTGGTGAACGACCGCGATATGGTCATCTGGAGCATGTATGGCGCACGCGCGTGGCCGACGGTGGTATTGATCGACCCCAACGGCAAAGTGGTGGGCGCAATGTCGGGTGAAGGCATCTACGAGCCGTTCGACCGCGCCATTCAGGAGCTGATTGCCAAGCACGACCCGCGCGGCGAGATAGACCGCACCCCTCTCCAGCTGAAGCTGGAGCGCGAGAAGACGCCAAGGGGCATTCTCGAGTTTCCTGGCAAGGTGCTGGCAGACGAGCGTAGCGGGCAACTCTTTATCGCCGACTCGGGCAACAACCGCATCGTGGTGGTGTCCCTCAAAGACGGCACGCTGAAAGAGGTCATCGGTTCGGGCGAGGAAGGCTACAAAGACGGAGGCTTTGACGAGGCGCAGTTCCGCCATCCGCAGGGCATGGCATACCGCGATAATCGCCTTTACGTGGCGGATACCGAAAACCATGCCATCCGCCTGATCGATTTCGAGAAGCGCGCCGTCAGCACCATCGCGGGCACTGGCAAACAGATGCGCTTCTGGAGCGAAGGCGGTCTCGCCAAGGAGACCGAGCTCAGCTCGCCGTGGGATGTGGTGCTGGTGGGGGATGTGCTGTATATCGCCATGGCGGGGGTGCATCAGCTGTGGCGGCTCGACCTGCGCCGCGGTGTGGTGGAACCGCACGCGGGCAGCGGGCGTGAAGCGCGGTTCGATGCCTCTCTTAGACAGGCGGCTTTAGCTCAACCCTCAGGCATCACCACTGACGGCAAGCGGCTTTACTTTGCCGACAGCGAGAGCAGCTCCCTCCGCGCCGCGGATATCGACCCGAATGGACGGGTTGACACGCTGGTTGGCGGCGACCTGTTCGACTTCGGCGACATCGACGGTGAGGGACGACGCGCCCGCCTGCAACATCCGCTGGGGGTGGTCTACCACAGAGGCGTTATCTACGTCGCGGATACCTACAATAACAAAATCAAGCGTTATGACCTTGCGACGGGGCGCATCGAGACCTTTCTGGGCGACGGCACGGCGGGCTTGCGCGACGGCGAACGCCCTGCCTTCGATGAGCCGGGCGGGGTTAGTATCGCTGGTGACAGGCTGTACATCGCCGATACCAATAACCATGCCATCCGCATCGCCGACCTGAAGACCCGACGGGTGGAGACGCTGACCATCCGCGGACTGGAGAAACTACGTCCGCCACAGGCGTTGCTGCGTGCCGAAGTGACCACCCTACCCGCGCAAAGCGTGCAGACAGGCGATGTGGAGCTGGTGTTGAACGTCACGCTGCCAGTGGGCTACAAGTTGAACCCGCTAGCCAACTCGCGGGTGTCGGTGGCGGCTAATCCCCCTGATAGCGCATCGGCAAAGACCGTTGCGCTCACGCAACTGCCCCTGCGTGTGCCGCTGACCGTGCAAGCGGACGGCGAGCTGCAGGTTACAGCCGACATTTACTACTGTCAGGACGGCAAGGAGGCACTCTGCTACTTCAAGCAGCTGCAGTGGCGGGTGCCGCTGAAGGTCGGTGCAGGCGGAGTAAAAACGGTGACACTGGAACAGAGTCTGTGATAAACACCACTACTCCACCGTCACACTCTTCGCCAGGTTGCGCGGCTGGTCGATCTCGCATCCCCGCTCTCGCGCGATGTAGTACGCCAGCAACTGCATCGGCACGATAGCCACTACCGGCGCAAAGGTCGGATGCACTGCAGGTAACAG
This sequence comes from Bacillota bacterium, assembly GCA_023511455.1. Classification (NCBI taxonomy): domain Bacteria; kingdom Bacillati; phylum Bacillota; species Bacillota bacterium. Next base: position 100,224 of record JAIMBJ010000003.1, on the reverse strand, counting down.
GATGATTTCATCCGCCACCTGACGCAGCACCTCCTCATGCCCTTCGGGAGCGACCGCCAGCACAAAGCCCTCGCGCGCCTTCACCTCCTTCATGTTGCTTATCATCTTCTCGAAGGTGTGAGGCTGTGTGGCGAAAGCGACTACCGTCACCCCCGGCTCCACCAGAGCCAGCGGCCCATGCTTCATCTCGCCAGCAGGATACGCCTCCGCGTGGATATAGCTGATTTCCTTCAGCTTCAGCGCAGCCTCCAGCGACACCGCATAGTCGTATCCCCGCCCCAGATAGAAGAAGCAGGTAGATGGCGCGAGCCTCTTCGCCAGATGGATAATCTGCTCCTCACTGTGAATGACCTCTTCCACCCTGTCCGAGAGCGACTGCATCTCGCGCACCAGAGCGCGGGCTTCATCGTCGCTCAATCGGCCTTCCAGCTGCGCCAGATAGATGCCCAGCATGTACAGCACTGCCAGCTGGGTGATATACGCCTTCGTGGAAGCCACGCAGATTTCTGGACCCGCGTAGGTGTATAGCACATGATGCGCTTCGCGGGCGATACTGCTGCCCACCACGTTCACGATGCCCAGCGTGGTCGCCCCGTGTTCCTTGCACGCCCGCAGAGCGGCAAGCGTGTCCGCGGTTTCTCCCGACTGGCTGATGATAATGGCGAGCGTCTCCTCGTCGACAATGGGGTCTCCATACCGGAACTCTGAAGCGAACCAGATGTCTACCGGTCGGCGCAACAGTTTCTCGAAGAAGATTTTGCCCACGATGCCTGCGTGCAGCGCGGTGCCACAGGCGGTAATCAGGATACGCTTGAACCGGCGCAGTTCGTCGGGCGAAATGCTCAAATCAGAGAAAGCCACCAGCCCATCTTGCGAAATCCTGCCTCGCAGCGTATCACGCAGGGTGCGGGGCTCCTCGTGAATCTCTTTGAGCATGAAGTGCGGATAGCCACCCTTCTCCGCTGACGCCTCGTCCCAGGTAACCTCCATCGGCTCGCGCACGACAGGCGTTCCGTCCGCCTGCATCACCTGCACACTGTCGCGGGTCACGATAGCCATCTCGCCATCTTCCAGCACAATCACCCGACGGGTGTAGCGCATGACGGCAGGGATGTCGGATGCCACAAAGTTCTCGCCCTCGCCCAGCCCAATGATAAGCGGCGAGTCCTTCCGCGCGACCACAATCTTGTCTTTGTCCACCGTGCTTAACACCGCTATGGCATAAGACCCGCGCAGCTGAGGCAACACTTTGCGCACCGCTTCCGCCAAATCCTGCTCCAGCTGCTCCTCAATCAGATGCGCGATGACCTCCGTATCGGTCTCGGAGGAGAAGGCGTGTCCACGCTCCTGCAACGCATGGCGCAGTTCCAGATAGTTCTCGATAATTCCGTTATGTACGACTGCCACTCTGCCCGTGCAGTCGGTATGAGGGTGGGCGTTGTCGTGCGAAGGCTTGCCGTGCGTTGCCCAGCGGGTGTGCGCCACCGCAGTGAAAGCGGCGGTCTTCTCTCCTTCCAGGAGGCTTTCCAGCCGGGCGATTTTGCCTTCGCTCTTGATCACGCGCAGGCTGCCGTTCTGCGGAAAAGCGATGCCCGCGCTGTCGTAGCCGCGATACTCCAGCCGATGCAGCTGGTCGATTGCCAGCTCAATACCGTTGCGCGGGCCGATATAGCCGGTAATACCACACATCGAGGGGCGCACCTCCTTGCGAACTACTTGATTCTATTTTCGGCAAAGCGCAACCATTGTAAGATAGTTTCTCGCAAAAAACAAGGGAATCGGCTTACCCTTTGCACCGTCTTATCACCTGTGAACCCTAAAGGAGGTGTCAGAAGATGAAACGAGCATGGACATGGATCGCGGTAACCACTTTGCTGGCAGCGATGGTGATAAGCCCTGCCTTCGCGCAGGGACGTGGCGCGGGACGCGGGAACGCTTACGGGGCGAAGGGGCAACCCTGTCCCTATGGCTACACCCAGCCCAACCCGAACGCCGGCGGCTGGTGGACGCGCGTGAACCCCACCGACCCGCAGGAGAAGCAGTTTGTGGAGCAGGTGAAGGCTTTGCATGACCAGATTCGGCAGAAGCAATTCGAGCTGGCGCAGATGCAGGCAAATAAGGCAGACGCGAAGGCGATCGAGGCAAAGCAGGCAGAGATTAACGCCCTGCGCGAGCAGCTGCATCAGCTGCAGGTCAGCAACCGTGAGCTGCACCAGAGAATCATGCAGCAGAATCGCGGTGGCAAGGGCTTCGGCGGCGCAGGGAACGGCTACGGCAACCGAGCGCGGGCACAGATGCGCGGAGCCAACCCGAATTGCCCCTTCGTGAACGCGCGATAAGGCGCAAACACCCGGCAGCCCTTTGGGCTGCCGTTTTTTTTACATGCAGGCTTTCGGCAGGCGTGCACAGAATTGGCTACATCGGCAAGAGTTTCAGGAGGTATTCGCTGATGACACGCCTGCTTACCGTAGTGACACTATGCGCGCTGCTGCTGTCCGCACATGCAGATACACTGGAGCTGATGGACGGCACAGTGCTTCAAGGATGTTTCATCCGGGATGAGGGCGTACGTCTGCTGGTGTGGGAGAACATGCAACAGGTCGGTGGGCCTGCGAAAGTGTATCCCCGCAGCATGGTCAAACAGTTCAGGGTGGAACGCGACGACAGCTGGGATGCCCGACCCAACCTGCCCGACCTGACGGTGACCTTCATCGAGCTGAACCCCAAACTGGCGGGACTACACGGCAGAGTACATTATGACCAGTGGGGCCGTCCCAAAATCGCCGGTGCCCCCGTGTTACCGGACCTGGGCGAAGAGAGCTACCTCAAACCGGAAGAGATTGTCAAAGGGCTGAAGCTGAAATACCAGCCGGGCGAGCCGGTAACCCTCACCGCACACGTGAAGAACGTGGGCTTTGCCACCGCGCAACCGTTCGACTACGTGTGGCTGGTCGATGGCAAAGAGGTGAGCCGGGGCAGATACCGGCAACGGCTGCGTGAGATGGAGGAAGCCACCTTCACGCTCAAGTGGAACTGGCAGGAAGGCTTCCACCACGTTACCTTCCGCATCATCACGAACCAGAAAGAGATAGCTACCATCAACAATGAGGTCACCGACCCACTGTGGGGCTGGGGCTTTTTCTACATCGTCAGCAACAAGCGGGTGCAGATGTGGCACACCTTCCGCAGCGCGGCGGGAACCTTCTGCTTCGAAGACTACTACCGCTGGCATATCGACATCATGAATCTGCTGTTTGCGCACAGCATTTTCCCCGCCGCTCCCGAGGGCATCAAGGCACGGGTGCGCCTGGACCGCATCATCTATACCGACGATGTGGATAAAGCGGTACAGGGGCTTGTCGCGGAGGACGGCATCGCTTACCACCAGGGTGGCTGGATATGGCACGATAGCCCCGAGGAGAAAGCGGGCAAATGGGAACCTCCCACGAAGGAGTGGCGGCGGAACACCGAATGGTCACTGCCCCACGAGCTGGGGCACCAGCTGGGTTTGACCGACTGGTATGCGCTGGACTACGCAGGGCACGAGCATCATAAAATGCCCGATAACGGCGACCTCGTGGCGCACTTCATGACGCACCCCGTGACGATGATGCACTGGCATGGTCCGCACGTGTTCTCGGAGGCGGATGCGGGCTACCTGAACATGACGTGGGATAAACCGCGCGGGCATTTCGGTGACCACTACTTTGCCATCCCTGCCGGGAACTTCTTGCGGGTGGTGGACGTGAACGGCAAGCCGGTGCCCGGCGCGAAGGTGGAGATTTTCCAGCGCGGCTGTGTGGTAGACCCAAACGGTCAACCCGGAGAAGAGGCGGGGGTCAAATACTTCCCCGTGATCGAGGACGGCAACTTTGACCATCCCGTCTCCAAAGACCCCGTGATTGTGGGAGAAACCGACGACGAGGGAATGCTACGCCTGCCGAACCGCCCCGTCAAAGAAGTGCGCACGCTCAACGGCTTCCACCGCCGCCCCAACCCCTTCGGCAATATCAACGTGGTGGGCGGGCGCGGGTTGATGCTGGCGAAGGTCACGAAGTACAACCGTCCCTGCTACTACTGGCTGGAGATTACCGACTTTATCACCGCGTGGTTCCGCGGGCAGAAGGAACACTTCACTATCACGCTCAGAACGCCGTATGGCTCGGTGGATTCGCCGCTGCCGCCGCGCAATGTCACGGTCGAGCGCATCGACGAACACCACGTCCGTGTGCGATGGGAGAAGCCGGCGGTTCTGCGGGAGATGCAGTATCTCGATCGAGCCATCGGCTACCGGGTGTACCGCCGCGTCTCCAGCGACGGATTGAACGACCGCCCCTGGTTCCCGGTGGCAACGGTAGGTCCCGACACGTTCGAGTGCGTAGTGGACCTCCGCCAGCGTCCGGAGGACGTGTACTGGTTCTCACAGGCGAATCGTTTTGCCGTCTCCACGATTGGCGAGCTGTCGGTAGAGAGCGAGCTGGTAGAGACGCTACTGCCAGAGAAACCATAGCTTATCGATGAGCAGCCGGGCGTCCGCGTTGCCGGTGTTCACCACAATCCTGACGAACAGGTCGCCTTCATAGGAGACCCACCGGCTCGCGGGCGCAGGCAGGCTGAAGCGCAGCGTCTCGCCAGCGTGCGCGTTTGCGCGAGCGCTGTACACCTCTACCCATACGCCATACGGATAGCTGCCAGTGCTGAAGTCGTACAGCTGCACGCTCTCCACCACGCTGTCTCCCACGCCGACATACTGGCGCAGGTATTCACAGGAAATAGAGGACACGCCGTTTCTGTCCAGCCCACGCACCAGCAGTCTCAGCTCGATGGTCTTGCTGTTGTCCGTGCGGGGACGGGCAACCAGAGCTTTACCGTCCGCTTCCAGCAGCTCTGCGTAGCCGCCGCTGAGCTGTGCCCCCTGTCCGTAGCGCCCAGCGATGCCCGCGTCGCTCGGCGCGGTGGCGCAGGCAGTAGATGACGGATCCAACGCCAGCCAGCGGCGATTGGAGGTTCTGCCATGCACGCGCACCTGTAGCCACCCCGATATCGCCCCATTCGGTACCTGAACCACGATGCGTGAGTCGCTCCATTCCAGCACGCGCAGACCCTGTCGCGGGCGAGGGACAGGACGGGATGATAACGTCACCAGCTGTCTGCCTTGCAGCAGCACCGCTCCTGCGTTCGCGTCCCACCCGAAGCCGCGTCCGAAAATGGTGACCACCCCACCGGTAACAGGCAAACGGTGCGGGCTGATCCAGTGAATGGTCGGCGAGGTCGGGTACCAGGGGTTCAGTGAGGGCAGCAGACGAAGGGCAGACCAGGCATCCACTCGCCCGTAGTTCGAGAAATAGCCCACCACAGGGTCATTCAGCGGTAGAGAGGAGTATTCCAGCGCCATGCGGATGCTCTGCACAGGGGCGTTCGGCTGGAGAGACCACAGCAACGCCGCGACGCCCGCCGCGTTCGGTGTCGCCGCAGAAGTTCCTGCGAAGCGCCCGGTATATCCCCCGCCCCACGTAGTTGCCACGATGCCCACACCCGGCGCGCTGACATCCACCCACGTGCCGTAGTTAGAGAAACTCGCCTTGCGGTCGGCGGAGGTGGTCGCCGCCACAGCCACTGCTTTATCATAACCGGCGGGGTAGATGGGGTACGGCTCGTCGAAGTTGCCCGCCGCCGCGATGACCAGACAGCCTTTGCTCCAGGCGTAATCAACGGCGGCACGAAGCAGCGGCGTGAGGTCGTCGCTGAAGTAGCTGATGCTTTGCACCTTCGCCCCCATATCCGCCGCGTATACCACGCCGGGGGCGAACATCGAGTCGTATGAGTAACCGTTCGAAAGCCCGATTTTCACGCACATGATACGGCATCGATAGGCGATGCCTGCCATTTGATAGCCGTTATCTCCCGCTGCCGCGATAATGCCTGCGCAGGCGGTGCCGTGTCCGTGGTCGTCCATCGGGTCGCGATCGCCGTAGGCGAAATCCCAGCCGAGGTCGTCGTCCACAAAGCCGTTGTGTTCATCGTCGATGCCGTTCTCGGGGATTTCGCCCGGGTTGCGCCAGATGTTGGGAACCAGTTCGAGGTGAGTGTAGTCCACACCGGTATCCAGCACCGCCACCACCACATCCTGATTACCCTGCGTGATGTCCCATGCAGCGGGCACGTTCATCCGGAACAGGTTCCACTGGTTCGGCACCAGGGGGTCATTGGGGATGTACGCCATGCGGTAGGCGCGGTCGGGATACGCCTCGCGCACCAGCCCTTTTGCCTTCAGCAGGGCGATGGTCTCGTCCACCTGCCCGTATGGCACGTTCAGCACCGCGTAGCCCAGCTGTGGGATTTGACGCAGCGTGCGGTATCCCAGCTGCTGCACTGCTTTCTGCGCCGCCGGGTGCGCAAAACGCACAATAATGCGGTCCGGCGAGGCAAGCACACGAGTTTGCGAGGTCAGAATCGGTTCCTTCGAGTGTTCTGCACCCAGTGGCACACAGAACAGGAGCAATATCAGCAAGAAAAGACGCCTCATTTTTTGCCTCCCCTTCCTTAAAACGAAACAAACAGCCAGTATCTATCTTACGCCACGTGGCATACTGGCGTCAAGCTGGAGAGGGCGAGGCTCCTGCCAAGCCGTTGCCACCTCCCCGTCCGCGGGGAGGTCGGGTGGGGGTTCGGCTCACGAGAGGTTCGCCTTCCAGGTACGCAGTCTGAAGCCTGCGGCTACAGAAGGCTCCTCGAGGCGCAGTTTTTTTTGCAGGCGACTTTAGTGAGATTTTATCGAACACCCTCGATGACCGTTGACAACCGGACACAAGCGTGATACACTATCACTAAAACCAATAAGGGTAAGCCGTCTGCGCCTCAATCGCATTGAGGCTGAAATATCGGGGGAAGTCCGGTGAGAATCCGGCGCAGGCCCGCTGCGGTGTGTCTCCGTTCAGGAGGCGAGCCCGAATGCCCGGCGACGGCTGGTCACTCCCTGCAATCGCAGGGTACCCCTTCGCGGAGGGAGGGGGACGTGACCCGAAGGTGAATATCGGGCGCGTTTCAACCAACCTGGTGCGAAAGGGCATCAGGTTTTTTGTTGACGCGCCGTACGCCACCACCGCGCGGCGACGTTTCCCTCCGCACGTCGTCAGCGGTGATTATTTTTTCGTGAGGAGGGAAACATGCCTGACAAACGCAACGCCTTTACGCTGATTGAGCTGCTGGTAGTTATCGCGATTATCGCGATACTGGCAGCCATCCTCTTCCCCGTCTTCGCGCAGGCGCGCGAAAAAGCCCGTCAAACCAGCTGCCTCAGCAACATGAAGCAACTCGGTCTGGCAACGCTGATGTATGTTCAGGACTACGACCAGACCTACCCCATCGCCCAGTACGCCTATAGCGGCTCGCTGCGGCAGTGCTGGTTCGGGCGGGAGGTGCAATCCAACGTCTGGGACAAAAACCAGAGTCTGCTCTACCCCTATATGAAAAACGGGCAGATTCAGCGATGTCCCAGCTGGGGCGGGCGCACCCGGTTCGGCGATGGCAACGGTTACGGCTACAACTGGGGTTACATCGGGTCGGACATCTACATCAGCTTCAACTGGGGCACCTGGCCCAACCTGCAGAACCCTGCATCGGAAGGATCGCTCCCGCGCCCTGCAGAGAAGGTAATGTTCGCGGATAGCGGCTTTTATAACGTGCCGTGGTACGGCGGCGACGGCACCATGTGGGAGACGCCCTACATCGACCCGCCCTCCATGTGGTGGGACAACCCCACGGTGGACTTCCGGCACATCGATAACCGGAAGGATGTGGACGCTACCGCACAGGTTGTAAAACATCGCGGGTTCGCGAACGTGGTCTTTTGCGACGGACATGTCAAACCCATGACCCAAACGCAGATGACCGACGCTCACTTCACCCGCGATTAAGGCTTACGAGTTCCTCCTGCTTAACGTGCGTTGAATTGCTATATCCCCCCTTCAGCAGAAGGGGGGACTTTTTCGGCTACATGTCGTGCCTGGCGGGCGGACGGTACTGTCCCGTAGGATGCACCTCTGCGGTTGCCCCCGCCTCGCGCAGCATCCTGCGGTAGGAATCTGCCTTGCGTCGGGGCAGGTCTACCAGAATCACCATCGGCAGGTCCTTCAGAATACCCCGACAATGGTCGCGCGGCGCAGCCAGAATGGTGCACAGTATATCCAGCACCTCTTCCGTATCATGCCCGGCATCCACCAGCACTAGGTCGTAGGTAGTGTACTCGAGGCTCTCTTCTGCCGCGCCCACAGGCGCCGTTGCGACACCAGGTCGGGCAGCGGGTTTCAGGTCGTTCTGCCCGTTGCAGTTGTCGCAGATGAACATTTTCGCACGAGGCGACACCTTCTGCGGCGTGCCGCAGTGCCGGCACACCAGTACCAGCGGAGGCACTACCTGTCCACCCTCTATTGCCACCACCCGGTGGCAGTGTTCACAGGTGTAGTCTTCTGTAGGCGGAGCCACGAACAGAGTAGGCTTCTCACAGTACGGACATAGCGCGCGATACGCAGGCAAGTTGTTCACCTGCATATATTGCCAGCCGCCGTACCCGGCGATGCCCACGCCTGCTAGGGTGACAATTACCCCGATGATGAACGGCATCCACGCAGCAATAGTGGACAGATACAGCAAGAACAGCCCGACGAGGAGCACCACAATCCCCGTAATGACGATGGGGATGATGCGTTGTAACTCCGCCTCTATCACTTCGGCACGGGTCGGCTGTGCCATGGCTAGACCCCCTTTTGCGGATTATCGTGTTTAAGATAACACGACCACCCGCGTGCTGTCAACCGTCGCGAAAAAAAGACGCTGGTTATTTCCCAGCGTCCAAGGTCAGGGGGTATCTTCTTTTTTTGTTGTTGCGATAAAGGCTTACAGAGCGCGCAGTATCACGTCTCCGCGGATCGTGCGAGCCACCAGTGTGCCGACCTCCGCGCCTGTGCCAAAGGTGCCCTCCCATTCGCCACGTTCGTTGCGCGCAAGAGTGATTCCCAGCTGGTTCTGCACATCGCCGTCGGTAGAGATGACGCGCACGGTGCACGCCGAACCCTGTGGCAACCCTATCGTCACATCACCGCTGGCGGTCTGCAGGTTTGCCTCTCCGCAGAACGGCTCGCCAAACTCCAGACGGATGTCACCGCTGGCGGAAGCCAGAGATACCTGTTTTGCGCGCAGCTGCTGCACGACGATATCGCCGCTGGCGGTGCGAGCACGCAAGCCCTCTGCCCCTGTGCAGGCGCATGCCACACAATGAATGTCTCCGCTTTGCGCCTCAAGGTGCGCGCTCTCTGTTTCACTCCTCTCCAGCGTGACGTCGCCACTGGCGGAAATCAGGCGCACTTTGCCGCTCGCCTCGCGTATGGTGATGTCGCCGCTTGCGCTCTCCACGCTCACGGGTGACCCTGTACCTTCCACCAACACGTCACCGGCTGTAGACTGTATCTCTAAAGAGACGCCTGTTGGCACAGTGATATCCACGTCGGCAGAGGCGAACTTCCCCGCTCGTGCCAGGCGCACGAACACCACATCGCCGCGCTGCTCGATGACCGGTGCCCACGCTCCCGCACCCTGCTCGGCTTGCTCCGTGCCTTCAGCGCGAATGGCACCTTCGGCGTGCACACGCATCTGCGTCGCGCCTTCCTGTCCGCGCACTCGCACGTCACCGAGCACGTTTTGCACAATGAGGCGTGCGCCCGCAGGGATATCCACGGTCTGCTCAAACTCTATGTCCTGCACCGTGCCCAGCCGCAGGTCGATATCCCAGCGTCCCATGCCACGAAAAGCACGCTGTGCCTCTTCCCAGCCGCGGCGGGTCTGCTCGCGGATTTCCTCGCTGATACGTCGCCACTCCTGTTGAATGCGTTTCCAGTCCACGCCCTGAAAGGCTTTGCGCAGCTGCTCCATCGCCTCCTCGAAGGCAGCTTCTTCCTTGCGCTTTGTTTTTTCACCGCCCGGCTTGGTCATCAGCGCCTCGATGAGCATCTGCGCTTGCTCCGGGGTGAGTTTGCCCTCGCGCACCATGCGCAAGATTCGCTGCAGTTCCTCGTTCATGGGATACACCTCCTACCGCAACTGGCGCAACGCATCCGCCGCCTCTTCTGCGGTGATTTCGCCACGCTCCAGAGCATCCAGAATCGCCTTCCGGCGCTCCTGCACATCCATCTCTTCTGCCTTCTCCTCGCCCACGGCCGATAACCCGAGTGCCTGCAACAGGGACTCCAGTCGGGCTTTCACCGTCGGATACGAGATATTCAACTCGCGCTCGACGCAGTTATACACTCCGCGGCAACGCAAAAACACCTCCAAAAACTGCTGCTGCTCCGGGTCCAGCCCGCAATACCGGCAGGTAGACGCCGCGAATTGACCGCGCATCTGCGTGCCGCAGCTTTCGCATACCACTTCGCGTATCTGCAGATTGCCACCGCACACCGGACATCTTGCAGGAACGGAGTACATGTCTATCACCTCCACTGTTTTAGATTATACACGCTCATATTCAAAAAATCAAGTGTCTATGAAAAAATTTTCAAGATTTTTATGAAAATAATCAATCGCCTGACCAGGAAAAAGGAAGCCCCCTGCTACCAACTGAATATTGGGTATACTGATATCGGCTTACCATGAAAAACACCGAAAGCAAGAAAAGAGAGGCGATAGCTGTCATCGCTCTTGTTGTAGCGATAGCGGTGAGCGGCTGTGGAGTGAACCCGCGTCGTTTAGCGGAAAAGCGCGTGGAGGCACAGCTGCCCCATCTCATCGCCCCGGCAAAACGATACCGCGTATACCTTCTGGGGAGGCACGAAAAGATGTTTCAGGGAAAAGTGAGGGCAGCACGCATTGTCGGCGAGGGGGTGGAGATTCAGCAAGGGCTTATCCTGCGCGAACTGGTGGTGGAACTGGAAGACATCGAATACCGGAAGGACGCCCCGCTCCAGGCAAAGCAGGGATCCTTCCATGCCAGCATGGACGACGAGGTTCTGCAGTCCTACCTGAGCAGTCTGTTACCGCCTGTGCGCTCGCCGTGGAATCTGGTGGTATCTCGTCTGGACAATTTGCTGATCCGCAGTCGCGCTGGCGAAATGCGTTTATCCATCGACGTGTATACCCGTCTGGGCGTGAAGCTTTCGGCTGAGTTGAGCGGCAGACTGCGCCTTAAAGAAGGCTCGCAGGTGTGGTTCGAGGACACGGAGCTGAAAGTGGTAGGGCTTTCCGTGCCCGAGAAGGTTCGGGAGCTGCTTTCCGAGCTGTTCCTGAACCGTCCACTAATAGACCTCTCCGGTATCCGGGCGCCCGTTCGCATCGAACGGGTGGCTATCGGCGAGGGAACGCTGATGTTTGAGGGAGCGGTTCTGGTGGACAGGCTGGCAGACCTCATGCGGAGCTAATCAGGCCTCACTGGCTCGCGGTCCTGGGGGTCTGCCCACAGTTGCAGCAAGCGCGCGAACTGGATTTTCTCCATACGGCTCATCTCGGTAAAGCGCACCCCGATTTCCCAACCGTCCTGGTCCAGCAGCTTGCCCGTCCGCACGATTTCTGCTACCGCACGCACCGCCTGCTGGTTGCCCGGAGAGATAAAGAGCAACTCCAGAGTGTTGGAGCGCAAAACCAGCTCCTGCGCGAGGTAGATGCGAGCACCCCCTGCCGAGATGTCCCGACATTCTCCGGTAATCCACTCCGTATCCCCAACCGCACGCAGGCGCACCTGCATATTGCACCGGTAACGCTCATGCTGTCGCCTCTGCTGGAAGCGGAAGGAGCCGTTGACGCAAACGACAATCTGACCGGCTGCAGGATGGTACCGCTGGATGACTGCCTCGGTGGTGTAAATCCCTGTTCCCGCGCTGATGACCACCAGCACGTTGATGCCCGACCTCACCAGACCGTCGTGAAGCGGTTGGCTGTTCAGATGTATCTCCATCAGTGGACGCACCATCTGCACCAGCGTCCCGTGCAAAGCCACCAGGGTGTTACCTGTCCTGAAATGTATCTCTACCGGGTCCCCTGTCTGAAACACGGACCTATCGCTCCTGCCATCGCTCTATCCATGTCCATTATCGGCTACGAAGGCAACAGAGTTCAGGTCAGGAATAATGCTGAGTCCCCACCTCTTGCGGTGTGCGCCAGCGTCGCTCAGTGACAGATTCATGCTGCTTTCGGTGCACATACCGCGCCACGCGCTCATGTTGTTCCGCGCTCAGGTCGGCAAAGGCGCAATGCAGGCGATATTCCAGATGCCCGTCCACCACGGTCTCCGACACTCCCACCACTGTCAGGCGGGTTGAAGCAGGCAAAACCTCAGACAACGTCGGCACCTCCAGACACACCGTGCTTCCCACCACTGGAGCCACGGGTGCCTGCACACACACACCGCCTCCGCCGATGTCCAGAATCACACCGGTATACCGACCAATACTCTTTCCCCCCACTATCTCGATGGTAGCCGGTGCCATGAGCTCCACCCGCGCAAACTGTCTCCTCTGCAGACGATGGAGTAAAGGCTGTCGGCGTAACCGCAAAACACATGGTTCACCGCTTTCCACACCGACAACCTCGGTTTCCATCACATACAGGCTGTCTATTGCGTTCACCGCCAGGGCGACCCGTGCCCCTGGCACGAAACGCTCACCCTCTGCCAGCATGGGCATGTCCACATCTACTGTGCTGGGGTGAACGGCGCGCACCATCGTACGCCACCGGCGCAAACGCTCCTCCTCGGAACCGTCCAGCAATTGCAGGTAAGCACATTGCCCTCTTCGCAACTCCGAGGAAGATATCAACCCCTGTCCGCGTAGAAGGCGAATGCGATGTAGCCACCAGAGGTACCACAGGTAGCGCAAAGCGAGGATAGCAATCAGCACGAGGCTAATAACCAGCGTGCCCACCCATATCCATGACTGTCCATCGGCTACAAGAGCACGCTGCCACCACGCCGAAGGGCGGCTCACCAAAGCGCTCTCCGCCAATACAACAACCATGAGCAATCCTCTCCTTGTTAATCCTCAACGAGTTCCTTCCACACCGGAGAGGATTTGCGTTCTGGTACAGCTACGAGCAAATGGGCAAGAAGTGGCTGAGCAGATAAACAACCGGTAAAGCGAACAGCAGGCTATCAAACCGGTCCATTACCCCACCATGCCCGGGCAGAAAACCGCCAAAGTCCTTTATCTCCAGTTCGCGCTTCAATGCGCTTTCAAACAGGTCGCCTATCTGCCCCATAACGACCGCTACCAGCACCAGCAACGCCGCTGTCCAGGGAGCCAAACCCATCCCCAGAGCGGTCAGGCTGGCGGCAACCGTCCCAAACAGTGTACCCGCTGCCGCCCCTTCCCAGCTCTTGCGCGGGCTGAGCCGGGGCGACATTCGCCGCTTGCCGAAGCGATTACCCACAAAGTAGGCGGCGGAGTCACACACCCACATCGAAACGCACGTCAATAATATCAGGCGCACGCCGTCCGAAAACCATACCCCCTCCCCGGTGCAGCCCGCATCTATCAATTGCAGTCTCACCCACATGCTCAACAACAGTCCGGGATACAGAACAACGAGCGCAGCGGTGCCGACATTCCGCCATACACTCAGCTTCCCCAGCCTCTCCGCCTGCCACACCTCCCACGCCAGAGCGACCAGCATGATGGCGGCAACCACCAAACGAACGCTCCCCAGAAAGGTCGCCTGCGGCTGCGAACCCAGCCACGCATCAAAGGGCAGATACACCGATAACATCGCCAGCGGGCGGTTCACCCGCACCTGCGGATACCGTTTCTCCACCGCCGACAGCATCTCCAGCATACCCATCAGCGCTATCAGCATCACCAGTACCACCCAGGTACTTCCTGCAGGCATCACCGCCGCCGGTGGTCCCACCAGCGCGAGTAGAAACACAGGGATACCAATCAGCGCAGTGAGCACGCGCTTAGCCAGCTCTGTCATTGGCGAACCTCCACGCGTACTCATACTCCTGCGGGGTGTCTATATCGTAAGCCAGTTCCGGGTCGCACTCCACCGCCCGACAGCGCATCCCCAAAAGTTGTTCTGCACGGCGTTCCACATCCGCCACCCTCAGCTGTCGGGTAGCGTACTTCCACAGAACATGCCAACCTGCCAGCAGAGCCAGCCGCCAGAGGCTCTTGCGCCGTTGGGCGACCTGCCGTATCCATTCGGCACGCGCCAGCAGTGCAGCGGGTTCCACCATCATTGCACACCCCGCCACAAACTCACCGTCCCTCAACCGGGCGTAGGTGCTGGGCGAGTCGGGAAAACGCGCGTCGAACGCTTCACGCCGGGCTATCGCGTAGCAGAGCTGTGCATCGGGCGGACAGGCATCCACGAAACGTTTGATTGCATCAGCCGTTACAAAGGGCAGGTCAGACGTGAGGTAAAGCGCGCGGGGATACTCCTTCACCGCCTCCAAACCGGCAATCAGGTTTTCGTGCGCTTCCGAGAGCTCGGGCACGAGGGTTTCATGCGGAGGATTCAACCAGTGTTGCAGTTCCGCACTACCGACAATGACCGTCCGTTCTGCCAGACCAGTCGCCCGCACCGCATCCAAAACGATTTCGAGCAGAGCGCGCCTTCCTGTCTTGAGGAGAGCCTTGATGAGAACATGCCTGCCTTCACCGGCGTAGTCCTCCGCGGCGGCAGAGGCTTCGGGTAGACTGCTGGAGAGAAAATCCGCTCTGGCAATACGCCCGCCTGCCGTGACGACTACCGCAAGATTCGTCCTCAAGGCGCTATCACCACCCGGTTCTTGCCAAATCGCTTCGCCCGGTAGAGCGCGGTATCTGCGGCAGCAATCAGGTCGGAAACGGTGAGCGCATCCTCAGGATAACTCGCCACGCCGATGCTCACGGTGCAGCGCACCGGCGGACCGCCCGGATACCCCGGAAACGGTGTGCGCGCTACCACCTCGCACAACCTCTGAGCCAGCACGACAGCCGATTCTTTATCGGTTTCCGGCAGAATCACCGCGAACTCCTCGCCACCGTACCTGCCCGCGATGTCGCTCTGACGGATGTTTTGCCGCAATATCTCTGCCAGCTTACGCAGAAGTTCGTCCCCTTGCTGATGACCATAGGTGTCGTTGTAGCGCTTGAAGTAGTCCACGTCAATCATCAACAGGGTCAAGGGATGGTGATAGCGCAGTGAGCGGGACAGCTCCTCCTGAAGCCGCTCGTGAAACCGGCGGTGGTTCAATAAACCCGTCAAGCCGTCGCGTACTGCGAGCTCTGCGGTCTGCCGATATAACCGCAAGTTCTCCAGTAAAATCGTCAGATGCTCCACCAGCACCTGTATGGTCTCGTAATCCGCGCGTACAAAAGGTTCCCGCTGTGGCTCACGCTCCAGCACAAGCAGCCCCCAGGGGTAGTCGTGGACGCACAGCGGAACAAGCAGCAAATGCCCCTGAAAATGCTCCTGCAGGTCGGGCAGGCGTTCGGAAAGTGGATGCGCAAGCACCATCGGTTTTCGGTGGTCCAACGCTTTGCCCAGCGTCCCGCTCGCTTCGAGGTAGGCAGGGAACACATCCCGACTTTGCTGCGGGTAGACCCCAACGTTTTGCAGATGCGCCTCCTGACGGGCGTAGCTCCACAGTGTCAGCCGGTCAAAGGGCAACAGACGGCGCAGTTCGTTACCCAGATCTTGCATCAGGTGGTCGGGGTGCAAATGGGCTATCAGTCGCTGGTGCATGGTTCGCAGGGCGCGGATTTGTCGCTGCGCCAGATGCGCCTGAATAAACGCCCGCGCGGACAACAACCCTATAGCGCCCATCACGCAGAACAGCACGACGGACAACCACCCCCACGTGCTCTGTATGGATAACGTTGCCATCACCGTGGGGAAAGCCACAGCATCCACGAACATCTCCGCGCGTGCTGCAGACCAGACGGACACTTTTCGCCAGCCTTCACCCCACCACAGCAAAAGCACCCGTACCGCGCCAAACAACAGCGCCGCGGCCAGTACTCGCAACAAGAACTGCCATGTTACCGCCGAAAGGCTACTGGAAGGATGAAACAGGAGACCGCTGCACATCGCCGAGAGTGCGACCGCGGAGGCGTACAACAACGTGTTTTGGCGATCACGCACGATGCGCTGTGCTACCCACCCCGCGACGAGGCTCATCGCCCCGCCTACGGCTGCGCCGTACAGCAAGCTCGCGAAGAAAACCACCGCACCGCCGAAGCGTACCCTGCGAGTCCTCAGCCGCCCTACGGGCACCGCCATCGTCAGCACCGTGAGCAGGATTAGCAGAGGCAGGGGGAATGGGTGCACCACCTGAACGGGCTGCAGCCACCAGCACACGGGCAGACCCGTGAGGGCTACACCCCATAAGACCTGTTGCTTCCGTTGCAGACCGCGCACCAAAGCGATTTCTCCTGCTGCGAGCTCTTGTGGATATTATATGGCGAAAGCAGACCGGTTGCAAGGCGAAGATGCTGAACGCCTCGGCAGCAGGCTTCTGTAGAGGCTTCTGTAGCCGCAGGCTTCAACCTGCGTACGCGGAGGGCGAACCTCCGGGTGAGCCGAAAAACGCACCAAACGCCTCGGCGGGAGCCTCGCCCTCCACAGGAGACGACCTTACCTTCCGTAACCGCCGGATGGGGGTGGCGCTGCCATCGGCGTGCCGGACTGCCCCGGCATGGGTGGTGCCAGATTCACGCCGGGCGGAGGGGTTCCGGAGATGCGCTTTGGCCCCTCGAACCACTGCCGCGCGTAAAAGAAACCTGCAATGGCTAACACCACCACGATCACCAGCACCGCCACCCAGGGCGGGATCTCGCGTCTCATCTTACACCTCCAGATAGCGACCTCCGGCACTGCCGGAGGTCGTTTGATTTGACGTGTTTACGGGTTCAGCACAGGGTCCGCGTCACGGTCTGCCTGCACCGTCCACTCATGCGGGAAGGTATGTCCCCACTTGCGCGGAGAGACGTGCCCATCCGTCCAGATGATGTTTTGCATACCGTTGAAGAAGCCCTGCACGTTGGGGTCACGCGAGCTCCAGTCGGTGCCGGTACACGTCCAGGTGTTCCATCCCAGCCGCAGCGGATAATCGAGGTGACCATCCTGCCACGAGTCCGGGCAGTGCCCGTTCACCACGTAGATGGTGCCTGCAGGCTCCTGTAACACCCCCTGGCTGGGATAGCGCCACCACACGATGCCCCAGTGCGCGCCCGGGTTGTTGTCTTTCCAGCGGGTGTAGTACCAATCCCCCACCCCGTTCAGCATGTAAGAGAAGTAAAGCGTGTTGCCATCGGGGCTGAGGTTGATATTCAGTGCCTTACAGACCCATGGTGCGTTGGCATCATACGCCGCCTCCAGCTGCGGCGAGAGGAATACCCGCGTGTTCTTCACGTAGGGCTGTAACAGCGCGGGCCAGTAGACCCAAGGACCGGGTGAACAGCGAGGGTCTCCCTCATAGGGCAGACCAAAGCCCAGCAGCTTCTCGTCGTAGTCCTGCGAGTACATCATCAGCGCCAGACCCTGCTGCTTCATGTTGCTGATGTCGGAAGCCTGGCGGGCTTTGGTACGCGCCTGGCTGAACACCGGGAACAGAATGGCTGCCAGTATCGCGATAATGGCGATAACCACCAGCAGCTCGATGAGCGTAAAGCCAAACCGTTTCATCGTTGTCCCTCCTCGTTCTGAAAGTTACTTTGAACCTGGAATCTGAGTAGCATACGCAAACACGGAAGAACTGTCCACTGACCGCTGTTCCACATCACCTCCTCCGTAAGGAAGACTCCCGCACCACCAGCTGCGGCAACAACACCGCCGACTGCAGAGGGATATCCGGCTGCGCCATGCGCCTCTGCAAGAACTGGCACGCCAGCTGACACATCTCCTCCAGCGGCTGCCGGATGGTGCTGAGAGGGACTTCCAGATACTCGGTATCCTCAATGCCGTCACAGCCGACGAGAGCCACCTCGTCGGGAACACGCACGCCCAGTAAACGCAAGCTGCGATACGCGCCCAGAGCCATCTCGTCGTTGTGGCAGAAGATAGCATCGGGAAGACCGAACTGTTCCACATGCGCTGCCACTGACGCCGCCGCGGCTGCACGCGACTGGTCCACGCTAACGATGTACTCCCGCCGCAAGCCCGCCTCCTGCATCACCGCATCGTAAGCATCACGACGTGCATCGCCTGGATGGCGCGACTCAGCGTTGACCAAATAAGCGACTCGATGACAGCCCTGCTCGATCAGGTGCTGCACCGCCTGTACAGCTCCTGTATAAAGGTCTACGCCCACATGGTCTACATCCGCCAGATAGTATGCACCCATACTGACCACCGGCACCGGCCGACGACGGGAGTGCTTCTGCACAAAGCGCAGCGCCCCGACGCACTCGAAGCCGATAATCCCGTCCACGCGCCCCCAGCCATGTCGGGGTGGCTCGCTCTGGTGACCCACCTGCCGAATCAGCATCTCGTATCCCGACCGCCACAGGGCGGTTTCCACCAGATGCACCACTTGCGCGTGGAACGCAGTATACAGATGATACATCCACAGAGCTACTGTACCGGTGCGCCCTGTAACCAGCGAGCGCGCCGCCAGGTGGGGCTGATAACCCAGTTCTTCCGCTGCGCGCAGCACACGCTGCCGCGTCTGCTCCGAAATCAGGCGTTCTCCTCTACCGCTGAGCACTCGCGACACCGTGGAAGGTGATACCCCCACACATTCTGCTATCTGCTTGATGGTGACTTTCATCGTCTTCGGTTATGCAAACGTTTGCATAGATGGCTTCATTATACCCCTGCCCTGCGAATTTGTCAACGGGAACAGGGGATTCCTCTCGCTTGCGTTACCCGCTCCTTTTGCGTATAATCTAAATCGTTAACCATTATGGGAGCACAGGCGATGAAGAAAGTGGTTCTAGTCTATTCCGGGGGGCTGGACACCTCGGTTTGTATTCCGCTGATGCGGGAAGAGTATGGGTATGACCACGTGATTACCGTTACGGTGGATGTGGGTCAGCCCGAGGAGGACATCCGCGAAGCGGAAAGCAAAGCGCGGACGTTGGGCACAGAGCATTACACCGTGCCTGCCAGAGAGGAGTTCGCCCGCGATTACTGCTTCGCGGCGGTGCAGGCAAACGCCAGTTACGAGGGCTACCCGGTCAGCACCTCGATTGCCCGCCCGCTGATTGCCGCCAAAGCGGTGGAAGTCGCAAAGCAGGTGGGTGCTACGGCGTTCGCGCACGGCTGCACGGGCAAGGGCAACGACCAGTTCCGTATCGAGTTCACTCTCCGTGCGCTCATGCCCGATGCGGTCATCCACGCACCCATCCGCGAACGCAACCTCACCCGCTCGTGGGAGATAGAATACGCCAAATCGCGCGGCGTGCCTATCACTCAGAGCGTGGAGAAAATCTGGAGCATCGACGAGAACCTGTGGGGACGCTCCGTCGAGGGCGGAAGGCTGGAGGAACCCGACTATGCCCCGCCCGAGGAGATTTACCGCTGGACACGCAACCCGCAGGACGCACCCGATGCGCCGCGCGAGGTGAAGCTGGAGTTTGAGAACGGCGTGCCCGTCGCCATCGACGGCGAACCGCTCTCCCCCGCGGAGCTGATTGCCAAACTGAATCGCATCGCGGGCGAGAACGGCGTGGGGCGTATCGACATCATGGAAGACCGGATGCTGGGGCTGAAGGTGCGTGAGAACTATGAATGCCCAGCCGCCGTCACCATTCTGACCGCGCATCAGGCGCTGGAAGCGCTGGCACTAACGCGCGAGGAGTTGCGGTTTAAATCGCTGGTAGACGCGGAGTGGGCGCAGCTGGCATACTATGGGCTGTGGTTTGACCCCTTCAAGGAGGATTTGGAGTGCTTCATCCGCCAGACGCAAAAACGGGTAACCGGCACCGTATGGCTGCGCCTGTACAAAGGCAGCCTGCAGGTCATCGGACGAAGCAGTCCGTGGGCGCTGTACTCGGAGGAGCTGGCGTCGTTCGACACCACCACCTTCGACCAGCGCGAAAGCACCGGTATGGTGAAGATTTTCGGCTTGCAGGCGCGGATGTACCACGCCCTGAAGCAGAAGCGAGAAGGCAGCGGCACACCATGAGCAAGCTGTGGGGAGGACGTTTCGAGAAGCAGACCGATGAGGCGGTGGAGGTATTCACCGCCTCTATCGGTGTCGATGCGCGGTTGTGGGAGGTGGATATTCGGGGCAGCATCGCGCATGCACGGATGCTGAGCAAAACCGGCGTGCTGACACCGGAGGAAGCGGACGCCATCATTGCCGGATTAAACGCGCTACGTGAGGACATCGCGGCAGGCAGGATAGCTTTTGACCCGAAGGCAGAAGACATTCACTCCGAGATCGAACGCCTGCTCACCGAGCGCATCGGCGCGGTGGCAGGCAAACTGCACACCGCCCGCAGCCGCAACGACCAGGTGGCAACCGACACCCGCCTCTACCTGCGCGAAGGCATAGACACTCTGGGTGAACAGATACGCCATCTGCAGGAATGGCTGCTGCAAACGGCACGGAACCACCTGCACACCATCCTGCCCGGCCTCACCCATCTGCAGCACGCGCAACCGGTGAGCCTTGCCCATCACCTGATGGCATACTTCTGGATGTTTCAGCGCGACCGCGAGCGGCTGAGCGACTGTCGCAAGCGGGTAAACCTCCTGCCGCTGGGCAGCGCAGCGCTGGCAGGCACCTCCTTTCCCCTTGACCGCGAGATGGTGGCGCAGGAGCTGGGCTTCGACGGGCTGTGCGAGAACAGTCTCGACGCCGTGTCCGACCGCGACTTCGTGGTGGAGTTCCTGTCGTGCGCCGCACTAATCATGACGCATCTGTCGCGTCTGGCAGAGGAGCTGATTCTGTGGAGCACGCCCGAGTTCGGCTTCGTGGAGCTGGACGATAGCGTCACCACCGGCAGCAGCATCATGCCGCA
Source organism: Bacillota bacterium (assembly GCA_023511455.1). NCBI lineage: Bacteria > Bacillati > Bacillota > Bacillota bacterium. The sequence continues at coordinate 79,291 of JAIMBJ010000003.1, read as the reverse complement.
GAAGAAGAACCCCGACGTGGCGGAGCTGATCCGCGGGCGCACGGCACGCACGGTGGCGGATTTGACGGGCGCGCTGGTCATGCTGAAAGCGTTACCCCTGTCCTACAACCGCGACCTGCAGGAGGACAAAGGTTTCCTGTTCGATGCGCTGGATACGGTGCTTTCCAGTGTGCCCCTGATGCAATTGATGCTAACGAGGGCGCAGTTTCGCACCGAACGGATGCGTCAGGCGGTGCGCGGCGACTTCTCCAATGCCACCGACCTCGCCGACTATCTGGTGCGCAGGGGAATGCCGTTCCGACAGGCACATGAGGTGGTGGGGCGTGTGGTGCAGTATTGCCTGAAGCAAGGGTTGGCGCTGGAGGATTTGGACGTAGCACAGCTGCGCACCTTCAGCGACCTGTTCGACGAAGAGGCAGTGCAACTACTGCAACCCGAAGCGGTGATGCAGGCAAGACGATCGCGTGGAGGTACCGCCCCCGACGCGGTTCAGCAGCAAATCGAGCTGGCAGAGAAAGTTCTTGGAGGTGAGGACATCCGTTGAACCGCTCTTACCGATACCTGGATGTCATTACGGTGAGCTTCGTGGTGGTGCTGTTGCTGTCCAACATTGTGGCGGTGAAGCCCGTACGCATATTGGACTTCCTGCGCCTGGATTTGGACAGCGGCACGCTACTGTTCCCGATTTCCTACATCTTTGGCGATGTACTGGTAGAGGTGTATGGCTACGCTCGCTCCCGAAGGGTCATCTGGATGGGTTTCGGCTTTAACCTGCTGGCGGCATTGCTCTTCTGGGTAATCGTGATGCTGCCGCCATCGCCGGAATGGCAAATGCAGGAAGCCTTCGCCATGATACTGGGTCAGACGCCCCGTATTGTGGTGGGGAGTCTGATCGCTTTCTGGTGCGGCGAGTTTGTCAACTCCTACGTGATGGCGAAGATGAAGATATGGACTGGGGGACGGTACCTGTGGACGCGCACGATTAGCAGTACGATGGTGGGACAAGCCGTAGATACGGTACTGTTTCAGACGATAGCCTTCGCTGGTGTGTGGGACACGGGGCTGCTGCTGCGGGTGATCGCCTGGAACTACACGGCGAAAGTGCTGTATGAAGCGCTGGCTACACCACTCACCTACGCAGTGGTTGGGTTCCTGAAGAAGGCGGAGCAGGAAGATTACTACGACTACGACACCGATTTCAACCCGTTTGCATTGAAAGCGTAGGGGCAACCGCGGGTTGCCCCTGCGGAATGCTTCGCTATCCCTGCGAAGCGTAGGCTTCGTACACGATTTCCACCGCGCGCAAGCCATCGTATCCGGTGACCTGCAGCTCGGTTCTGCCCAGGCAGGCGTCCACGAAGTGCTGTATCTCCCCAACGAACCGGTCGGGACCAACCTCTTCCAGCAGTTGCCAGTCGTCCATCTTGTTCGTCTTGTAGCGGCTCTTGAAACCGTCCCAGTAGTGCACCATCGCTGCCCCTTCCGTGCCGTATACCTCCACCACGTTAAACCCGGCAGCAAGCACCCAGCTGGCTTCCACCACACCCATCCGCTTATCGCTGGAGGACAGCAGCGCGATAGCGGTATCCTCGACCTCGCCAATGGCGGGGTTCGTCTGACGAGTTACTGCCTGCACGCGGGCAACTTCTCCCACCAGGAAGCGGAACAGGTCAATGCTATGCACACTGGTATCCATCAACACACCGCCTCCAGCCACCTCCTTGTCCGAGAACCATCGCTCTTCCACCCCTTTGAACGGGCCCGCAAAGCGGTTGCGGAACATCACCACTTCTCCCAGCTCGCCGGCATCAATCAGCCGCTTGAGAGCCACTATTGGGGGATGGAAGCGGTGGCAGAAAGCGGTCATGAGTTTGACCCCTTTGGCGTCCGCTGCCTGTACCATCTTTCGTGCGGCGTCGGGATGATGAGCCAGAGGTTTCTCACACAGGACATGCAACCCCTTTTCTATCGCTGGCAACGCCGCGTCCAAATGGGTGACGGGAGGCGTGCAGATGTCCACCGCGTCCAGTTCGCTCCGCTCCAGCATTTGCTCCACACTGCGGAATACCTCTGCTCCTACCTGCTGAGCCGCCGCGCGTGCCACTTCCTCATTGATGTCGGTGACCGCCACAATCTGCGCTTCCCGCACGCGCTCGTAACTGGAGAGGTGCGTCCGTCCGATACCTCCCGCACCTATCAAGCCAACGCGAAGTTTTCGGTTACTCACGCTGAATTACCTCCTTTGTCTCCGCCGTATTACCCAGGCTCCTTGCACCATCTGCTCCGGCTAATGAGGGCATGGAAGCCTGCGAAATCAGGTATGCATCAACTGTTTACTTATTTCGCCATTGTCCCCCTCAGTTCCCGCTTCCTGGGCATATTGTGCTGTGAAATGACGTTCGCACACCGGATAACGGTTGTCGCCTAATGGTAACAGGAGTGCCTGCATCCGCCCGCGAACTGGAAAAAGGGGCGAAGGAAGATGCGTGTCGTTACCTTTGGAGAGACGATGCTTCGTTTATCTCCGCCCGGCTATCAACGCATTACTCAGGCGGAGCGGTTTGAAATCGCCATTGCCGGCACCGAGAGCAACACGGCAGCGGTGCTGGCGCAGCTGGGTGTACAAACCGTCTGGCTATCGCGCCTGCCCGATAACCCATTGGGGCACCTGGTTGCACAACGGCTGAGGTCGCTTGGGGTGGATGTGCAACACGTCTCGTGGGACAGCGATAGCCGATTGGGGCTGTACTTCGTGGAACCCGGCGTGACGCCGCGTCCTACCCGTGTGTATTACGACCGCAAAGGCTCGGCGATGAGCCGCTGGCGACCTGGAGAATGGGACTGGTACGACCTGCTTCGCGGTGCGAGCCTGCTTCACGCAACAGGTATCACGCCTGCACTGAGCGAAGGCTGCCGGGAAGCCACCTGGGAGGCGTTGCAAGTCGCCCGGGAGATGAACATATCCGTTTCATTTGACCTGAACTACCGGTCGCTGTTGTGGTCTCCCGACGAGGCGCGCCGGGTGATAGAATCGCTTCTCCCGCTGGTGGATTTGCTGATAGTTTCTCCCGCCGATGCACGCACGGTGCTCGCAGTAGACGGCGAGGATATGGACATCGCCGTCCAGATACAACGACGCTACAGGGTTCCGGTGGTTGCCACCCCGTTACGCGACCAGCAATCGGCAACAGTAGGACGGCGTTACAGCGTGGTGGCAACGGCAGAGAATGTATGGCGTTCAGAGGGATGTCCTTTCGAGGTGATAGACCCCATCGGCAGCGGCGACGCCTACGATGCGGGGCTGCTGTACGGTTATCTGCAGGGGGATATCGAACTGGCGATGCGCTGCGCTGATGCTCTCTCTGCGCTCAAGCACACGGTGCCCGGCGATGTACTGTTTACCTCGCCCGACGAGCTTCAGCAGTTATTACAGGGTATCCCACGAGGTATCGTACGGTAACAGGGGCGCACTGCGATGCGCCCCTGCAGGCTACGCTGCCTACCTGCATCAGGGTTTGCGCGAGGGAGCAGGTTGGGCAGAAGAGGGTGGGGGTACCCTCTCCGCCTTCATGCGCTCCTGATACTTCTTCTCCCACTCGATCTCCTTTTGCACCAGGTCCTGCCTGCCCATCTGCTTGTAAATGCTCTTGAGCTGCGCATGGATATCGGGGCGGTCCCACGCAATCTTGCCGACCTCCTCGTACTGTTTGATGGCGAGGTCGGTCTGTTTGTTTTTGCGATACAGCTCCGCCAGCCTCATGCGCAGTTGCACGCTCTCAATGCGTTGCAGGGCATTCTGCCAGGCAGTGATGGCGTTCTCCCGCGCTTTTTGGCGAGCAGGCTCTGCCAGACCCGGCATCTCGGACTGCGCACGGTACAGTTCGCCCAGTACCACCATCGCCTCGGCAGAGGGCATCTCCTGCGTTGCCTTCTCGAAGGCAGCTATCGCCTTGTCCAGCGCAGCCGCATACTCCGGAGTGCCTGCTTTGCGCCCCAGCTCATCTAGCACCTCATAGGCTTGGATTTCGGGGTCGAGTATCTCCACCTTCGCCGTGCGACGAAGCTGTGTCAGATACTGCTGCCACTTCGCATTGCGCAGGGTCTCCACATATTGCCTTTGGTAGTCCGCCTTTTTCTTTTCGAAATCGGCAGGTACGTTGGGCTTCACCCCATCGAGCCGGATAATGTGAAAACCGTACTCCGTCTTCACCAGGTCACTGACCTGCCCCGGCTGCAATGCTTCTACTGCTTTCGCAAACTCGGGCACAAACAGCATGGCAATCTGCGAGCGCGGAATATCACCGAGGCTACCCCCGTTTTGCTTGCTGCCGGGGTCGTCGGAGAACTCCTTCGCGAGCTTAGCGAAGTCCGCGCCAGAGCGCACCTTCTGCAGTATCTCTTCCGCACGCTTGCGCGCCTGTTCTTCGGTGCGCTTGCCCGTGCTTATCAGGATATGCCTTACGGTCAGCAGGTCAAAGCTGCGTTTGAGATCTTCATCCGACGGGTTGGGCACATTTGCCACCTTCTCCATCAGCTTCTGCTGCAGCAGAGCCTGACGCAGGAGAGGTTTGCGCGGTTCCCAGTTCTGTTTCAGTTCCTCGCGCCACTCGGCGACGCTCTTGCCCATCGCGCTGCGGATGACCATCTCGAACTGCTGGTCGGTCATCTCTTTGCCCTGAGCCGCGCGCTCGCGCTCCTGCTTCACCTGCTGGTCTACCAGTTTATCGATTTCACGGTCGAGGTCCCTGTCGGAGATTCGGACCCCCTCTTTCTCGGCTGCCTGAGCGATGAGTATCTGCTGAACCTGCTCGTCAAATACCTGTCGCCGCACGCCGATGGACGCCAGCGCATCCCCGGACATCATCGCCCTCTCGCGCGAGGTTTCACTCACCATCATTTCGAACTGGTCGCGCTTGATGGGTTCGCCGTTAACGGTCGCGACCGACTGACGGGAAGGGTCGCCTCCTGCCGAATCGCCGGTTGGTCCCATCGAAAAATAAGTAATCAACCCAGCCGCGAAGACAAACACAAGCGCGAGGGAGAACGCTCGCAGCCTTTTCGAGAAGCCCTCGCGGATACTGCGCAAGGAGAGAAACTCGTCTTCGCGACCAGCAGTGTATCTGGGAATATCATTACGTCTTGCCATGGCAACTCTACTCCTCCATCCATTGTCTGAGCGCCTGCAGGCACAGGCGTGAGGCGCGCTCTGCATCACCGTCTATGCGCGCGTGAGTCTCCAGAGAAATCCAGCCTGTGTAACCATCGCGGCGCAGCGCACCGAACTGACCGGCGTAGTCGATAGCCCCCTCACCGACCACCACGAAGCGCACCTTGCCGTCTTCCAGTACGCCGTCTTTGACGTGTACATGTGCTACCAGGTCGCGCACCGCTTCGTAGCCATCAGGATAGGGCGTCTCACCGGCGCACAGGGCGTTGCCCGGGTCCCAGCAGATACCCAGGTGTGGCGAATCGATGGCCCGTGCCACTCGCGCCACTTCCGCGCCTGTCCCCAGATAGCAGGAGTGCTCATTTTCGAGGGCGAGGATAATCCCCTCTTGCTCCGCTATCTTTACCGGCTCGGCATAGGAGTCGGCAATGCGCTTCTCGATCTCCGGTGTCAACTCGCCGCGTTTCCAGAACGAGAAGACGCGGATAATCGGCGTCTCGAAGAAGTGCGCCAGATCGATACAACGCTGCAGCATATCTATTTGTTCGCTGAGATCGCGCGGCGTCGCGAGATGCATGGGACCTTTCGCCTCAGTGCTTTCCTCAAACAGGTCACACTTGTAGAAAGGCGAGGCGATACTGGACACTTTGATTCCGTTGGCGTCCAGCAGCTTCTTCGCACGCCGGGCAGTGGCGTCGTCGATGTCGGCGATGTTCACGTTCCACAGCCCGCGCAGCTCCACGCCGGTAACGCCGTACTCCTGCATCACCCGAACAGCGTGCTCCAGATCCTGCGATATCTCATCGGTAATGACAGAGAGTTTCATTGTTGACCTCCTGAGAAGTCTATTTCACGGCTATCTTTTTCTGCCAGGTGGCGATCAAACCCGCCGCGTTAAACGCCTTCACGGTAATCTGGTGTTCACCTCGCGACAGCTTCTCGGAGCGGAAGCGAAACGTCTCCACAGGGCTATCAAACACCCCATCACCCGCCTCCACCGCGAGCCACTCCCCCTCGCCGATGCGCACCTGCACAGCAGTCACCGGCACTAATTTCTGTAAGACAAAGCCGGATACCTGCACTGTGCCATCTACCTCTACCTGCACACCGTCCCGCGACGGCACCACGATGAACGGTTTGCTGTTGCACACGATAAACGGCTCGGAAACTACCTCCGCAGATAGGGGGTCGGTAGCATTGGAGGGACGGTCGGACGCCACCACACGCAGGCGATACACGCCATCCTTCAGCGGTTTGGTGTCCCACTTGCGCGAGGTCGCGGTGGTCGGCACGGCGGGGGGCGAGGGGTCAGGTAACCTTTGCGCCTGCGCTGCAGCCGGAGCCTGTTGTTGCATTGCTGCCCGAACCTGCGGTAAATCCCGTTCCGCGCTCGCCAGTATCTCCGCTTTCACCGCAGCGGGGATGCTGGGATCGTTCTCCACCTGGCGGCGCAGGTCCGCCATCATCTCCTCGACGGTCGGGATGCTATCTCCCTCAGACGCTTTCTGGAGTGACGACTTCTTCTCCTCCGATGGACGTGCGGGCGATGGAGTTGCGCTCTTCGGTGTCTGTACCTCCCGCCATTCCCGCTCGCCCTCCATGCGGTAGTAGACCCTGTAGCTCAGGGTGTCCTTGTCCGGGTCATCCGCCTGCCACTCGATGTTCTGCTCGCCAGACAGCACCACGCCGCCTTTGGGGGATTTCAATGTGACACGTGGTGCCTGGTTCTGTGTTCGATAGTAAAGCGATACCGACTGAAGCATGGGGCTGACCTGCGGGTTCCGCGTGCGCAGCACCGCCCGATACTGCACGTAGCGTGCTGGTGGGCTGGTAACCGTATCGCCCGGGCTGGTCAGTGGGCTGCTCCACTCGCTCCAGCTGGCATCCGGTTCGGGCACGTTGCCGCTGCGCGTGCTTATCTCCACTGATGTGCCTTCCGGCGTCTCCGCCATCCAGTACAGCGCACCCCAACGGGCGGGGTTCTTCGCATCGTGCACCGGCGAGATGTATACACCTTCCCCGCCGTTGGTTCGGGCGATGTATATCTCGCCGCCGTTTACCGTGCCCAGCCACAGCGCGTCCTGCCACCATACGCCCGCCGCGAAGTCCACATCCAGCCGGTTCTCCACCAGATTCACGCGGTCGTTCGGCAATATCTGGTAGATAATCCCGCTGCCGTATGCGAACACACTACCATCGGGCGCCGGTGTAAAGGCAAGGATGGGGTTCTCGGTGCGCTCGATGACCGTTTTGGTACGCCCATCGGGATACAGGCGCACCACCTGTGAGCGTGTATGCAGAGCCACCAGTATCGAACCATCCTGCCAGACGGTCAATGCGGAGACCGCTCCCTCTCCAAAATCGCGCACTACCTGAGCCGAATTGTCCGGAAGAATGCGCCACAACATCGCGTTGTCGCCTGTACCCACGTATACGGTGCCATCCGCAGCCAGCGCAAGGGCGGTTACATGATTCTGCCCCGTTTGCAACAGCGGGCGTACCTGCCCATCACGCCACTCGTAGACCACACCAGCACTGCCCCCCGCCCCGATTACCACCGAGTTGCCGGAGCGACGCAGGGCGCAAACGGGATAATTCTGTTCCAGCTGCGCTACCTGCTCGAACTTGCCTTCGGCGTTCACACGGTAGATGCGTCCGCGAGGTGACGTTCCCACCAGCCAGCCATCGCCATCCGCAATCAGCCAGTGAACCTCCATATCCGACAGACGGCACCATGTGGAAAGCCGGTTATCAGATGACAGACGCAGTATCTCTCCCTCATGTCCTGTGCCCATCAGCAGAGAACCATCCCCGGCAGGCACCAGCGCCCACACAAACGGCTTTCCGACGCTTAACGCCCGTGACAGGGTGAATGAGAGGCGTACATCTCCCTCCGATGTCGCGGTGGTACGGTCAAAAAAGCCTCTGGCGAAATCCGTCTGCTCGGTCTGCGTCCATACCTGCGCCCCGCGCGTTATCGGCTTCTCGTCCTTCTCTGGCTTCCCAGGGGAATCCGGGGTCTGTTGCGGCGCAGCAGCAGGCAGTTTCGCATCAGCCGTTGCAGGGCGGGACGGTGTTGCCCGCGATTGCGACAGCACTATGCTTTCCGCAAAGGTTTGGCTTTCGTCATCGCCCCACACGCTATCCATCATGGCAGGGATGCCGGGCGGTACGCCGGGGGGTACTCCCTCAGGCGGTGTCGGTTCTCCTGCTGGAATTCGCGGTTCCACAGGGCGCGTCTCCGACGAATCGCGGCGTTGCACGTTGAGTATCAGCGTCTGCGAACCGCTCAGCACCCAGTCGGTAGGCAGCACCAGCTTAATCTCATCGCGTTCCAGGCGCAGGGCGCTGCTCTTGCCCGAACGCATTAGCGTGCCAATGGTCGGCGGTATCTGGCTGAAGCGCTCCCCGCCGATGTTCACGGTGGTTGTCGGTAGAAGCAGCCTCACCACGAGGTCGTTATTGCGCTCGCGCTCCAGAAAGCGATTTACCATCTGCTGGATGCTGGCGGGGGGCGCTTGCTCGGTCATACCGGGTCGTATAATCAGCCCCGGCAGTAAGGCGAGAGAGGGCTGCATTCCCCCACGCACCTGCAGGGTGTAGCGACCGCTTCGCAGGCTCTGCGGCAGGACAAGGTTCACTTCGCGCGTTATCGGCTGTCCGCGATAGGGTTTCAGCACCACTCCCAGTTCCACCGTCTCGCCCGGCTCATAGCGCCCTTTGCGCACGAACACACGCTCGATAGTAGCGGTTTGCCGTCTGCTTTCGAGGCGCACGCTCAGGTCCACGCTTTTTATCGCCAGCGGATAGAACGGGTTCGCAGTGAGGATGCTCATCAGGTTATCCAGGTCGGCGGTTGCACTGCTCGCGATGTCTACATCATCGAACACCACGTTGTCGCGGGTCACAGTGCCTACCTCGTCGGCATTCACGGTCAATTGCACCCTCGCCAGCGAATCGCCGGGCGTGCCGCGTATCTGCGACAGAGTCTCATATGCCACCAGCGACACCAGCTGACCGGTTAGCAACGGATGCTGAACCACCTGCGCCTGGAACCGACGTTTGCGTCCCGTGCTCGTATCTTCCACATCGACCGTCACCGGAACCATGGTCGCGCGTTTGCCCAGCTCGCCTGCCACCGAGAACAGTCTGTCCTGGGTGGCTTTACCCACGACGCTCACCGGCGCGGCGATTTTGACCGAGCGCGAGTAACTGGGCACCACATCAAACACGTAGGCACTGGTGAGCGGAGCCTCTATCGCCCCGATGCCCATGAAAGGATGCCCAAAAATCAGTACGCGGTCGCCATCCCGATAGGTTACCGTGCCTATCGCACTGATGTCCACGTCGCCTGTTACCAGAGCGACGCCCACAGCCGAGCCGGGCTGCAGAGGTGGTATCTGCTGCGCCATTTTTTCAGCGCGTCCGGGTCCCGGCATAGCAAACATATTGTATGGCTGCAGAAGGGCATTCAATCGCTGGACGCTCTTCGCTGAGAGGCCGCTTGCCATGACTGGTACAGGAGGGCGTGTGAAGACCAGCTCCCCTTCGCCTGCTGGCGGTGCGTTATCCGGTGCGATGATGATGCGCTTGCCCCCGTAAAGCACCGTCTGCGGTTCTGCCTGCGCCCGCGCCATGCCCGCCGGTTCCTTTGGCAGACGCGGGTCGAGCGCCTCCAGCATGTCCTCAATGGGTGTCACCAAACACTGGGGCTCTTTGGGGAAGCCCCAGAAGGTCATAGACACCGCTCCGGCGAGTCGCCCGTTGATATAGATGGGGCTACCGCTCATTCCTGCGGCGATGTTCACCCCGCGCGCGTTCAGCGGCCCGCCGGTCATCCTGATGAATATGAGGTCGCGCCCGACGTTCGCTTTGGGCAGCACCCCGAGCACTTCTACCTCGAAGCGCTCGACTTTCGTCCCACGAAATACAGTCAACCCGTAGCCCTTCATCCCGGGCTTTATCTCTTTGACCCGAATGATGGGCACGGAGGAATGCACCGGAGCGGTGAGTATCAGCATGATGAAAAGCGAAAACAAAAGCGACAGCAGGGGGTAACGCATGGAACCTGTCTCCTCCATCAGTGGCTTCTGGTGACGTGGACAGACGGCAATGTTCATGGTGAAGGCGCACTGACCTCCGCCCTGACCCCCAGACGGCGTGCCTGTTCCGCCAGTTTCTCTGCGCCGGACCTGTTGCGGTAAACGCCCAGCTGCACCCGAAACACCTTGCGTCCGCCCACCGTGTCGGTGACCACCGCCGCGGGCAGACCTTTGTCCAAAACGGCGCGCATCGCCGCGTCGGCTTCGTCACGGTTCTCGAAGGCACTCGGCATTCGCACCCGATACAGAACGTCCGTGGGTGCAGGCGCACTGGAAACGCCACCTGCCGGTACGGGTTCACCATCCAGTGTCTGGGGTACCTGCACACCGCCTGAAAAATCTTCCGACGCGCCCGGGCGGGATTGGGATGACGGTGACGGTGTGGGAGGGGGCGTCCACAGATTCGCCGGTGGCGCGGGTGCAGAGGGCTGTTCTTCCAGAGTGGTGGATGGCTGGGGTTCCTCCGTGGGAGTATCCTCATCTGGTGCGACACCGCCTGAGGACGGTATCACCCGCACGGTGTCGGGAAGGGTACGGACATCGCGCTCCCGAATTTGTATTCCTTCCAGCTTTGGTGAAACGGGAGAGAACGGCGCAGCGACCGAGGGTGCCTCAGGCGTACCGGCAACGACAGCCCCCGAAGGCTCCGGTGTCGGCGTTTCCGACGGCTGTTTCTCGCTCATGCGCTGGAGCCACGGTCCCAACCAGTATGCGCCGATGAAATAGCACAGCACCACACACGCAGCCCCCAGCAACACGAACATGACACGCTGCCACACGTCCGAATGTCCGCTGTTCGCGGTGGAGTAACGCATCGTCTTACCCTCCCCCTCGCTCTACGCAAGAAGGGGCAGGACCTCTGCCCCTCGCGCTGGTTGTCCGTTTTTACGGGTCACTTCTATGCCACGCCCGGTTCTGTGCGCAACCGCTTGGTTACCGGCGCACGAGGAGGTACCTCCGGCTGCGCAGGCTCCTTCTGCACATCCGGGCTTTCGGGAGGCGAGGTGTTCCATGTGCTGATGGACTCGGCCGGTTGCGCCCCCTCCATCAGCGCCAGGAACTCTTCCCGCTCGATAGTCTCTTTCTGCAGAAGCACTCTCACGACCTCATCCATCTTCTCGCGGTTGGTCGTGAGGATGTCTACGGCACGGCGGAAGCACTCATCGATAATGGCACGCACCTCCTGGTCAATCGCGTAGGCAATCTCTTCGCTGTAGTTGCGGTCTTCCATGATGTCGCGCCCCAGGAAGGGGTTGCCGTGCCTTCTACCGAAGGTGAGGTTGCCCAGCTTCTCGCTCATGCCGTACTCGCACACCATTGCCCGGGCGATTTCCGTCGCGCGCTCGAGGTCGTTATTTGCGCCTGTGGTTGCCTCGTTGTAGACGATTTTCTCTGCGGCGCGCCCACCCAGTAGCGTGGTAATCTCATCCAGCAGCTGCGCTCGCGTCAGCAGGTAACGGTCTTTCTCCGGCAGTTGCAGAGTGTATCCCAGCGCACGACCTCGCGGCAGGATGGTGACCTTCTGCACGGGGTCGGCATTGGGCAGAAGCTCGCCCACGATGGCGTGCCCGACCTCGTGAAATGCCACCATTTCCCGCTCCTTCTCGCTGATGAGCTTGCTGCGCCGTTCCGGGCCAGCTATGACTCGCTCGATAGCTTCTTCGAAATCGGACATCTCGATGCGCTGTTTATCGCGCCGTGCCGCCAGCAGGGCGGCTTCGTTCACGAGGTTGGCGATGTCCGCGCCGGTGAAGCCGGGGGTGCGCCGTGCCAGCACTTCAGGGTCTACGTCCTCCGCCAGAGGCTTCCCTTTCAGATGCACCTTGAAGATGTCGCGCCGTCCGTTCACGTCAGGCGTATCCACCACGATGCGCCGGTCAAATCGCCCCGGTCGCAACAGCGCGGGGTCCAGCACGTCCGGGCGGTTGGTAGCTGCCAGCAGGATAACGCCCGTGTTGGGGTCGAAGCCATCCATCTCCACCAGCAGCTGGTTCAGGGTTTGTTCGCGTTCATCGTGTCCGCCGCCCAGCCCTGCGCCGCGCTGGCGTCCCACCGCGTCTATTTCGTCGATGAACACCAGACAGGGGCGGTTTGCCTTAGCGGTATCGAAGAGGTCGCGCACGCGCGATGCGCCCACCCCGACGAACATCTCCACAAAGTCCGAACCGCTGATGTGGAAGAAGGGCACACCCGCCTCGCCGGCAATGGCACGCGCCAGCAGCGTCTTGCCGCAGCCGGGCGGCCCCAGCAACAGCACGCCTTTGGGGATTTTCGCGCCCAGCGCCTGAAACTTCTTCGGGTTCTTCAGGAACTCCACAATCTCCTGAAGCTCTTCCTTTGCCTCCTCAATGCCCGCCACGTCGTCGAAGGTGACCTTAGGCACGTTTTCGGACGCCCGCTTGGCGCGGCTGCGCCCGAAGGAGAGTGCCTGATTGCTGCCTGCCTGCATCTGCCGCAGAATCAGGAACCAGAAAAAAACCACCAGTACCAGCGGCAGAACCATCGGCAGCAAGCCCTGCAGGGCATCCGAGAACACCGACTTACGGAAGGTGAAGTTCACCCGCTTCTGCTCGAGCTTGCGGTGCAGGTCGGTGCGTGATTCGGGCGTATCTGGCAGGACGACGTAGTAACGGGCGCCGTCATCGGTTTGAAACTGGAAGGTATCCTTATCGAACTCGCCCTGAAGCACGCGGTCTTCCTCGAGCAGGTCGAGCAAACGCTTATATTTCACTTCCTGCGGTGCGTCGAACGGGCGGAAGGGACCGCCCCGCACGACGAGATAGAATGCCAGGCCCAGAAAAACAAACACCAATACGTTACGCAGACTGCGGTTCAAGTCTTCCTCCTCTCAGCGCGTTGCCTGATGTAGCGCTGGCGACGTTGGTATTATACCATATCGACATATTTGTATGAACTCTCCTTACCACCCACCTTGAGGCTGCACCCACAGATGGAGTGCTTGCCTCGTTTCGGATGTGCAGCGCACCCGGTGCGCCAGGCATATTCCCACTATCCAGATTATACCCTCTGCGTCGCAAACGACGGGTATTCTCTGGCGCAGAGAAAGAGGCACTTTCCTGTCAATAAAGATATCGGAAAGTTTTCGATGTCCCGACAGCCCCAGAGGCTGAACCCTGTCACCTCGCCGCCAGTTCCGGACTCTCACCTGCCCGCAGATGCGCGAGGTATCACACCACACTTCCCAGTTATCTTGACGCCATGACTGGGCATCCGGTAACGGTGAATATTCGGCGAACAGGGTAACGCCCGCCTCGGGAACAGGTGTCTCACCGGGTATCTGCACCACTATTTCATACGCCGGCGGCGCAGATTCATGTTTCCCCCAAACCCTCAGCGCACGCTGCCCAACAGAGGCATGCAATCGCCCACCGTGCACGGTTATGCCTGCACGCCTGCCGGTGCGAATCGCCTCTCGCAAACGCTCCACCTGCTCGAACTCCGCTTCCCCGCCTTCAGGAGAAAGGTTCTGCACGGCGTATCGAATCACCCGCCTCTGAATCGCCTCAGGCTGCCGGGTCAGCCACTCGAGGGACAACTGCCACTCGTCCTGCGTTCGGCACAACGTGAACTGTGGTTCCAGAGCCTGCAGGTAGGTTCGCCACCAGTCCTCCTCATCCCGCATCACCAGTGCCAATCGCTCGATCGCCTCGTCCGCCCGTGGGTTAATCAGGCGCAGTTCCGGCAACACCTGGTGGCGGATACGGTTGCGGCTATAGCGGGTGTCCATGTTCGAGGCGTCTTCCACAAAAGATAACCCGTGCAGCGCACAGTACGCCCGCACCTGCGAACGACTGACAGGCAACAGAGGACGGATAAACCTGCCCCGACGGATAGGCATCCCAGCCAGACCGGCTGTCCCAGTCCCGCGTGTCAGGTTCAGCAAGACGGTTTCCACCTGGTCATCCCGCGTGTGTCCCAGGGCTATCACATCCGCCTCAATGGCATCTGCAACTTCCTCCAGAAAGGCATAGCGCACCTGGCGAGCCGCCACCTCGATGCTGAGACGCTGTCGCTTTGCTTCTTGTGCCACTTCCACCTTGCGGGAGAAGAAAGGCACATGCCACGCGGAGCATACCTGTCGACAATGGCTTTCATCGGCGTCGCTTTGCTCCCCTCGCAGGGCGTGGTTCAGGTGTGCTGCGGCAATCTCCAGCGACCAGCTCTCGCGCAAACGTGAAAAAAGATGCAGTAACGCGGTGGAGTCGGCTCCTCCCGAAAAGGCAACCAGTACTTTCTGTCCCGGCTGCAGCAGGGAGCGTGTGCGCAAGGTATCCTCCACTAAGGGAAGCAGTTCCATGTCGTCTCCGGTCTTCACGCGCTGCCCACGCGGTACCCCGATTCCCGCAGGGTCTGCACATGCTCCAGCCTGTCGATATCCACGCCGATCTCGGCATATTCGGTGACGATTTCCTGAGCGGTAGCACCCATGAGATGCTGGACGCGGCTTTTGATGTGTGCAATGGAAAGCAGGTTTGGCGAAATCAGCCTTGCCAGCACCGCACGGAGGATGATACCCGCACCCAGTATCTGCGCCATCGCCCATACCGACTTACGCGCAGCGAATGCGCGGCGCAGTAGACCTGCCTGCCTGCGAACTGTGCCCGCCCGGATAAGCAGCAAATTGCCACCGGTGAAAGTGCCCTCGCGCAGGCTCAGTGCGGTGCGGGGCATGTTCGGGAACCTCTGGCGGCACAGCTCCAGTGGGATTATGGGATAACACATATCCGCCCCCGATTGCACGCCGCGAGCCACGAAGTCCGCCACCGATTCAGGGGTCAGGAAGGGAGTATCGGCGGTGGCATACAGGATGTATTGCTCCGCAGCGACGGAAGCAGCCGCCTGCAGCACGTTCTCGACGAAATCGCCGGTATCGGGCAGGACAGGGCAACCTTCCGGAGCCCCCACATCACCCACAATGATAACCTGCGACGTTACCCCACTCTCCTGCAGAGCACGCACCACCCGCGCGAGCAGGGTTTCCCCTTCCACCTGCAGCAGAGCACGGTTGGACACGCCCGTGGCGGCGAGCAGGTCAGGCTTGCTTTTACCACCCGCCAGCACAACCGCAGTGACTGTGGGGGAGCTCACGGGATGACCTCACAAAAAAATGGAGCGGGAGACGGGATTCGAACCCGCGACCTTCTGCATGGCAAGCAGACGCTCTACCAACTGAGCTACTCCCGCTCGTTCGCTGTCGGGTTAGTGGTGGGCGAGAGGAGACTCGAACTCCTACGCCTTACGGCACCAGATCCTAAGTCTGGCGTGTCTACCGATTTCACCACTCGCCCGCTCGGACGTTTGCATTATTATTATACGGCACGTTTGCACAGATGTCAAGGGGGCTAGGGCGCAATCTGCACCGTCGCCCCCAGAGCAACCTGCCTTACCCCTCCGGCTGTGCGAAGCCCAGCGCCATATCGATGTCGCGCAGGTCTTCGGGCGACAGCTGCACCCCTGAAGCCTTGACATTGTCCTCTATCTGCGAGACCTTGCGCGCCCCGATAATCACGCTGGACACCATCGGCTGACGCAGACACCATGCCAGCGCGAGCTGCGCCATGCTCAATCCATTACGCTCCGCAATCGGACGCAGTTTCTGCACCTTGGTTAATACCTCATCGCTCATCAGCCAGCGCATGAACATGTTGGAACTTTCGTCTGCGGCGCGCGTGTCGGGCGGCGGCGGTGAGCCCGGCTGATACTTGCCCGTCAACACTCCCTGCGCCAGCGGCGAGTAAACGATGTTGCCCATACCCACACGCTCGCACATTGGCAACACTTCTTTCTCAATCTCCCGCCCCAGCATGTTGTAGTGGGGCTGATTGGATACAGGCGGGTCGATGTTCATCTGCCGGCACAGGTGAATGGCATCCAGTATCTGCGATGCCGACCACTCGCTGACACCCCAGTAGAGGATTTTGCCCTGGCGGATGAGGTCGCCCATGGCGCGCACCGTCTCCTCCAGCGGTGTGTGGACATCGTAACGGTGGCACTGATACAGGTCGATATAGTCCGTGCCCAACCGCTTCAGGCTGGCATGGCACTGCTCGAAAATGTGTTTGCGCGATAGCCCGCGGTCGTTTGGCCCGTCGCCCATCGGGAAGTACACTTTGGTCGCCAGCACGTAGGAATCGCGACGGAACGCCTTTAACGCCTTGCCCATCACCTCTTCTGCCCGCCCCGCCGCATAGACGTTGGCGGTGTCGAAGAGATTAATCCCCAGCTCGTACGCCCGGTAGATACACTGCGCTGCGGATTCCTCATCGGTCGCGTGCCCGAAGGTCAGCCACGAGCCCAGACTGACTTCGCTGACCTTCACACCCCATTTTCCCAGCTTGCGGTACTGCATCTTTCCTCCTCCAGCAGGTTCTGAAACGTTTAAGACGGCTGTATATTAACACGAAACACCGGCAGCGTCAATCCCCCCGGTCTGTTGACAACCGCGCCACATTGTTGCTATAATAATCTTGCCGACGGTCGGGGTGTGGCGCAGTTTGGTAGCGCGCACGGTTCGGGTCCGTGAGGTCGGCGGTTCAAGTCCGCCCACCCCGACCATTTTTTGTTCATTCGCGGTCTCCCTCCCGTTCGTGTTCTCCCCCCCGCTGCGCCGGCATCTCACGGGTTTGCTCTCCTGAGGGCGTTGCGGAGACGCCACCTGCGGGTTGCCCCCAGACCATTAACCCTCCCAAGTGCCCGGTACGCCCCACCAGCACTGCCGCTACCAGCACCAGCACAGTAACAATCACACGCACCGCTATCATGTCCTTGTCATTCGTTCCTGTCGGCAAGCGTCGGACATACGCGCCGGTGTACGCCGAAAGCACAAACAACGCAAGCCACGCCGCCACCAGCGTCAATAGCGCTAAGCTCTCGTGCTGCTTTTCAAACTGCTCCACTCTGGCGTTACCTTCGCCGAACTCTTCCGCCGCTTCGCCCGTGAAGTATGCCCCCAGTCCACCGATGAACCCGGCAATGAGCAAAACGAGCGTGACATTGCGCCAGAAATGGCTGCCAATGCCCAACCAGACTAGCGAGGTGACCGCCGCCAGAAGCAGAAAGGCAATGGGGAAGTGCACCACGACAGGATGCAGAATGGGTATTTCGTACATACGTTCTTCCTCCGCGACCTATTACTCGATTTTACACTTACACACGCTAACTAAAGTTCCTGCTGCGCGCGCCGCCACAGTAGCCAGCAAGCAGAGCCCGCCAACGCACCGCCCAGATGCGCCAGCGCAGAAACCCCGCCGAAGCCGGATATCTGTTCCATCACACCCAGCAGCTGAAGCAACAGCCACATCAGGGCAAGCCCCCACGCCGGCAGACTGAACACACGAAAGTACCACCACCAACGCCACATCAGGTAAAGCCGTGCGTTCGGGAACGCCAGCGCATAGAACATAATGACCCCCGAAATGCCGCCGCTCGCGCCAATACAGGGAACGTCGGGACGTGGGTCAAACGCGATGTGCAGTATATTCCCCGCCAGCGTCGCCAGTACCAGCAGCAGCACGAAGCGCCCGTGCCCCACACGGTCCTCCACGTTGTCTCCAAATACCAGCAGAAAGTAGAGGTTACTCAACAGGTGCCAGATGGAACCGTGCACAAAAAAGCTGGTGAATAGCGTGATACCGCCGTACCGCCACCACTCCGACGGAATCAGGGCGAGTGTGTTCAGCGCGCGCTCCATGTGGAAAAAGGCAAGGATGCTGATGACAGCAATCGTGAAGGCGGTAATCCATGTCATGTATGGCTGGCGTTGCAGGAAGTTATCCTCTTCCACCGGCAAGCCCAGCACTAACAATGCCGCCTGCAAGAGGTTGTCAGGCATGTCCTCTTCGATGCCGTATCGCTGCGTGCGCTTGCTCAGCGCTTCCACCTTTGCCATTGCCAGAGCCTCCTTCGCTTCGGGAGGCAGGTCTGGCTCCGGAGGCTTCACGGGAGGCGGAGCAGCAGGCATCTGCTCCAGCTCACCCGCATCCGTCCAGACAAACTGACACAATTCGCATACATCTACCGTCACCGGCAGGTTTACTCCCACCGATGCCTCACTCATCGGCTTGCGGCACGATGGACAGAGCAACGACGACCTGACACGCCCCTGCGTCGCAGCCACCCACAGTGTGCGCACCGTGCGCTCTTCTACCGCCTTGCGCAGCACAGACAGCGCAACCGCCCGTCCCCCACAGCGAGCGCACTGCCACACCAGCCCCGCATAAGACTGGTAGCGCATTAACGGTTCCTGGCAACGAGGGCATATCATCGGATGGAGACCCCTTTTGCTATGTTTTTAGACAGATGCGAGCTTGTTTCCTCATTCACGAGGACAGACGTTTCGTCGCAGGAGTTTCACCAGCTGACGATGAACGTTCAACAACGGCAGGATACCAGCCCGGAGGTTATCCATGACAGCCATACGCTGGACGCCACTAAACGAACCCGGATGCGGAGGGTGGCTCACCTCCGTCGCCGTCAGTCCACATAACCCCAGGCATGTTTTGCTGGGCGGCGACATGCTGGGCATCGGGCTGAGTACGGATAGGGGCGACAGCTGGCAATCTACGTTCGGCTTGCCCAGCTGGGAGATTGCGGATTTCACCTTCCACCCCACCCATCCGCGCATGGTGTGGGCAGGCACGATGAGTGGTCCCTGCCTGAGCACCGACGGTGGACGACACTGGCGTTTAATGCGGAATGGCTTCCCCCCGACCAGCGACTGGCACTACTCGGCTCCCATCCAAAAGGTATTAATCAACCCACGTTATCCTGACCATCTCATTGCTTTCGGCGGCTCCCACCGTCAGTGGCACTCGCCGGGTGAACCCCTGTGGGGAGCCGTCTGGGAGAGCAAGGACGGGGGCAATCGCTGGCGGCGTATTGGCACAGTGGCTGCTCGTCATCCTGGCAATTCACAATCGCCCGGCGGCAATATCGTAGCCGTAGAGGCTGCAGGACGTACATTCACTACCTTCTATGCGGTGGTACCGGGTGCAGGGGTCTTTGTGAGTACAGACGGAGGCAGAACGTGGCAACCGCGCAACAACGGTCTGCCCCATCTGCAGGTGATGGACATCGCTGTACACCCGCGCGCCCCGCACAGGCTCTGGGTAGCCCTGAGCAACTATCAAGCCCAGCCAGGGCAACCTGTATTGCCCGGCGGAATATACCGCAGCGAGGACGGCGGACGTCACTGGAAGCCATCAGTCAACGGTTTGAGCACCAAAAACACTACCGACCCTAACCTGACGGCACGCTATGAGGCGATAGCGGTTGCGCCCACGCAACCCGACATCTTGCTTACTGCCGACACTGCCTGGGATGGAAGCACCCTGTACCGAAGCGCCGACGGCGGAGCCAGCTGGCAAGCCATTTTGCGGCGGCAGGATGTAGACTGCGCCTACCCTGCGGGGCTGGGAGCAACGGTGATTGAGTTCGCTCCGCATAGCGCGAACATTGCCTTTGTGGCGGGCAGCGAATACGTCCTGCGTACCCGTGACGCAGGCAAAACGTGGATAGATGTGACAGCAAAGCGTGTAGCTGCAAACAGCTGGAGGGGAAGAGGTTTTTCAGGCTTGTGCTGCGTGAACTTTCGCTTCAATCCGCGTAACTCCCGTCATGCGGTGCTGCTGGCGATGGACCATGGAAACTTCTGGCAGAGCCGCGATGGCTTACGCAGCTGGACATGGGGCGGGGATGGGATGCCTCTCTGGGGTGGAGGCAATGACGTGGCGTTTGCCGACGATACAGGAAATCTGATGTTTGTAACACTGGGGCAGTTTGGAAATTTTGAAGGTATCGCACGCTCCACAGATGGAGGCAGGAGCTGGACGATACTGGCTGGCACATCACATGGACTGCCAGAACGATACGATCGGGCACAGCCTCTGGGAATCTACGCCGCTTCTCCCCGTGAAGTATGGGCTACCGTGGGTGGTAAACTGTACTGCAGCAGCGATGGCGGCGACCACTGGCAGGTGATTCATGAGGGTCCTGGCTTCAGCTGGATTGCGCCAGTATCACCCGGCGCACGCGCCTTTTACGTGTGCGGCGAATCGGGCGTGTGGTTTACCTCCAGCGGCAGAGAACTCAAGCTGGTGGAAGGCTCTCCGAAACCGTGTACGTGGGTGGCTGTAGACCCTCTGTTTCCCGAACGCATCTATGTTACGGCGTGGCGCAGTGCTGAGTACGGCGGCTTGTGGCGCTATGAGTCGGGCAAATGGTCACGCCTGCGCGACGACCGCTACATCGCGCGGGTGGCTGTATGCCCCACCAATCCAAAGCGGCTGGCAGTTTCCACCAGTGACCACCCGTATCATGACACCTGCTTCGCGACAGGGGTGTGGGTGTCATCAGATGGCGGAAGCACATGGACCCAGCAGAACGAAGGACTGGCTTGTCTGAGGGGCGACGTCATTGCCTTCAATCCGCACGACCCCACACAACTGGTCTTCGGCACGATGGGCAGAGGGTTCTTTATCGGCCGCTGGCGATAGCTAAAAACCCGCAGCAATCAGGTCTACCTGCCACCGATGGGTCAGGCTGGACCAGGTGAGCAATAGTTCGCGGATGCCGATACGGTATCCGATAGAGATCTCGAGGTCATTATAGCGTGCGCCTTGAAAGCGATTGAAGCTGAAATTCGCACCCAACCGCCACAACGAACTCAAACGGTAGGATGCATCGGCGAAGAGGGTCAAGGAGTCACTGTCCAGAACGCGCGTGCCCACCAGCGAGGCGTTGAACCGCTGTCCTGCAGACCAGGCGAACATCCCGCTGAGGCGCTGCCTGCCGTAACCAGTTGCCCGCACGAGACGGTCGTGTGTGTAGTCATACGTCAGGCTCAGCAGCGCACCGTCCCACAATGCCCTGCTGGCGGAGACGGTTGCCATCAGGCTGGAACCAGTGGTCTGGCTATTGCCCCAAAGGTAGCTGGCTGTTACCGAAGAGTTCATGGTGAAGCCTGCAAGTCGCAGAGGAGTGGTATAGAGTCGTGAGCGCAAACCGGCGCCATCGGTACGCACGCGCTGCTCCGAAAACTCGGTCACCCGGCTGCTGAACGTGGTGGAAACAGTCATTTTCAGCAGGCTGCCCAGCTTCATCGGGTTGCTTTCCACGTAGAGGTCACTGCGCAGGTCACGGTAGCGTGTACCTGCCAGGCTCTGCCCACCCGAAAGGTTCAGCCCAATGCGTCCCTGCCCGAAGCCATAGGACAACCCGCTGTTGACATACAGATTCCGATGCGCCGGCACATCCACGTACAGATGCGTGCTGGCGTTCTGGCTGAACCAGTGCGCATGGCTCCAGCGAATGCCCCAATCTCCGCGTGCCAGGCTGGTAAGCGCAAATGCCCCTTCCATGACGCCCGGACGGCTGTAGCTATGCTCCAAATCCAGCGACCAGCCCGGGCGTATCGCATACACCGCGCGCCCCACCCTCTGGGCGTGTCGCAGGCGCAAAGCACCCACCGCTTCCGGGGACACGACGTAATAGAAGGGCAGGTCGATGGTCAGCCCCCCTGAGTTGACACCGATAATCTGTTGTCCCAGTGCCTCTCCCGTCCGGAAATTAAGGTCGTACATGGGCAGGGTTATTAGCTTCTGCCCGGCGACATACATCTTTGCATGGCGGAACTGGATACGCTCCCCTAGGAGCAGAACCGCGCTATCTGCCACAAACAGCAGCTCGCTGGTGGAGAGGTCCGTGTAGGTGTAGGCATCGGGTCTGCTGACAGCAACTGGCTCCTGTTCCCAGAAAGGTCCCCGGAACGCCACCTCCCGTATCTGTCCGTCCTCCGTCACGATGACCGCTTGCCCTTCATCGCGGCGTGGATAATAGCGCAATCTTTCTGCCGAAAGGCTTCTCTTCCCCCGTGACAGCACAGCTCCCTCTGCAATCACCAGGTCCTCATCCAGTCTGTACTGATAGCTGCGTGCTTGCAGGCGCAAAGCACCCACAACGATTTCCGCCTTCTGTTCGGGAGAAACCGCCTCGATGCACTGCCAGTCCGCACTGTATGCCAGATACTGTGGAGAGTTGAACAGATAGGTATTGGCTCGTTGCCTCAGCATTTCGGGGTCATCGGTAAAGGTGATGCGAATCTCTTCGAAGGCAGACGCACCGGGCAGTGCCGCCGTGATGGTCGCAACGCCCGGTAAGCTCGAGCTGGTAATCTGCGTTCGGGCAATGCCTGCGCTGGTGGCAACGACCGTGTCACGCAATATCCCCAGAGACGCGCTGAACTGCACCTGGGTGCCATCGGGAACCAGATTGCCCTTCGCGTCGCGTACTTCCGCGCTCACCAGCGCTACAGATTTACCATCCGACAGCAGGATAGAGGGAGATGCGGACAGTTTAATGCTATAAAGCGGCGCCGCGCCAAACGCAACGCCGCTCCAAACAATCAGAAGCAGTGAGAGGATACCCGTGCGCACATTCACGCACCATCGCCTCCACTACTGCGGAGGTGGAGGAGGCATATCCATGCCGCCACCGCCACCACGCGCACCGGATGCAAGGGCTGCAATCAAGCCAAGCCCCAGCACTACCCAACCCACGGTGGAACCGCGCTTCACGGTCGGCTTCTTCGCCGGAACCTGAGAGGGCTGCACTACGCTGACCTCGCCAATGGCGAGTTCCTGAAGCACGCGATTGACTGCCTCAGAGACCACTTTGGCGTTCACTTCATCTTGCGTGCTGGTAGCGGTTCCAGTCGCCTCGGCGGAGATGGCTACCGTTTTCAGAGCCCGCCCGCTTTTCACTTCCAGCCATTGCACCGACACCGTCAACGAAGTCTTGCGCGCGCCCGCGTCATAGGTGTAATCCTCTATGACACCAGCGAGCGCGTACTGCGTGCCCATCTCACGTGCCACCAGCACTGCCACTTCCGGGTCTTCAAAGGGCGGTGTGACCTGCGCCGTGCGCAGCCGCTGCTCTTCCACTGCGCGGGCAATGGAGGGATTGGCAGCAGTGAACTGTACCACGTCGAACTTGCCGGTGCTTCTGAGGCTCGACGTCACCGCGCGGGTCAGGCTGGCGCCGAGCGTCGCGGGTACGGTTCCGCTCATCTCCATAGATGGCGCGAAAGGCAGCACCACCACCGTGGGTGGTAGGGGTTTATCCTGCGCAGCCACTGCCACTGCAGGGCTGAACAGAATCGGCGATAGCATCGCACATACGACTGCTCGCGCCGTCCACATCCGCACGGATGCCCGTCGGAAAGGATTCATTGCTTCTGAACCTCCTCATCTTGCTCTCGGATATTTGGGGAAGGGGCTTCCCCTGCAGGAAGCCCCTGTCCGGACTTACCTCGTCAGAACAATCGGCTGAACCACGCTGGCGGTCTGACCATCCTCGGTGGTAGCGGTTATCCTCACCATGTAGGCACCAGCCGGAACCGCCACGCCCGCGCTATTGCGACCGTCCCACGTGATGTTGTTCACGCCGCGTCCAGCCTGACCAGCCTGCAAAGCGCGTATCGGCTTGCCGGCAGCGTCGGTAATCTGCACCGCCACCGATGCTTCCGTATTCAGCGCGTAGCTAATCTGCACCCGCGTGCTTCCCGCTGCACGGGTCTGCGCCACGCGCACGTTGCTGATCATCGCTGCCGTGCGCACTCGAGGCTGCACGATAATCTGGAAACGGCGAGTGCCGCCGTTGGCACCGCTGTTGTAGGTGTAGGACGGTAGATTGGTCATCACGCGGCGCACGTTGGCGTCTACATCCACCAGCACCATCTCGACGTTGCGGCTAATCTTCGCCAGATTGGGCCACGAGAGGGTCACTGGCGTGTTTGGCATGTCGGTAAGCACCTCAAAGGTGTATACTTGCTTCGCGCCCGCGCTGCGTCGCACGTCTACTGCCAGCGGAGTATTGCTCTCCGGCGACAGCAACTGCACATGCACGTAGTTCTCCAGCGGCGCAGGCTTCTCCACCTGCAGGCTGTCACCCGACACACCGATGTAGTTGTCGGAGTCCGTCGCCTCGCCAGCGCGAGCCACTAGTTGCACCATCCAGTCGGCTTCGCTCATCTTCGCCGAGCGGCTAATCTGCATACCACCTGCGGAGCGGCTTCCCGGCGGGTTCAGGATGAGCTCAGCATCGACCAGGGCGCGTATCCAGTATCCCACGAAGGGCTGCAGGTTCTCACCCGCACTCACTATCCTGTAGGCGCGGGCGACCGGGTCGTAACGCCATGCGTAGTCGCGAACCAGACCCCTCTTTGCCGCCTCAGCAAGGGTCATCACCTGACCAGCCACGCGCACCTGCGCCGCACCCAGCAGGGTCGGCTGCAGATAGACCGAGCCTATCATGTTCCAGCCCTGTATCAGCTGGATGGAGAACGGCTGGTTCTGGTCTGCCAGCGTGCCCACAGGCGATACGTTCACTGCGCTGATTGCACGCACCCAGTAACCAGCACCCGCCTGCGCTGCCACACTGCCGCCGCTGACGTAGCGGTTCTCCAGAGGTTGCCAGCGGACCAGGTTAATCGTGCGAGTGTCGAACCCGAACAGGAAGTCGGGGTCGCTGGATGGCGGTATCAGCGGGATGGAAATCATGCTGATACCGGGCTGGATGGTGAAGGTTGCGCCCTGCACCTGTATGGTCACCGGTGCGCTGTTCACACCGTCGTATTCCTCGTTGCCTGCCCACGAGGCATAGGCAGACCACGTGCCGGTGGTGCCCGGCGTGAACTGCACCGAGAACGAGCCGTCCGAAGCGGTATTCACGTTCTTCACCTCACCCGCACCCACCGGCGGGGAAATCACCACCTGCACCGAGGCGTTCACCGTTGCACTGCCCGACAGCGTGAGCTGTCCGCTCAGTGTGACGGTCTCACCGAGGGCAGCGGTCCCGCTGGGCGCAGTGAGCGTGATGGTCGCTTTGTTCACGGTCGGACCACTCAGGACTGCCGTCTCCACGGCATCGTACTGGTCCTGAGCGCGGAACTGGAAGGTGTGTCCGCCTTCGCTCAGGCGCCGCTTGAGCTGGTAGGTTACACCTGCCCTGTAGTCGGTACCCGCACCGACCTTCGTCATGGCGTACCAGGTACCGTCGATATTGATCTGCACCTCGCCGCCGGGTGTGCCGCTGAACGCTCTGGGTGCGTCGCCATCGGCATCCTTGTACGTGACCTCGTACACGAACTCCGTGCTGAGCTTGCCCGACAGCGGGGTGACCCTCGGGTTGACCAGCTGCGGCGGGTTGTTCACCTGCGGTCCCGTGCCAGTGAGCGGGTCAGCGTCCGCACCATAGTCGTCCCTGGCTTCAAACCGGAAGCCGTAGTTGCCAGGAGCGAGGTTGGAGTTCGCCGGCACCTGTGCCGTGTAGATAACACCGCTCGTGTAGTCGGTGCCACTGCCAGTCATGTCCAGGGTGCGCTCGGTATTATCCGGTTGAATGACCACCACCCGCACGAACTCTGGAGCATCGCCATCCGCATCAGTATAGGTCACCGAATACTGGAACGCGGCACGTCCCGACTCCCGAACTGGAACAACCGTACCGTTGCTCAACACAGGACTGGCGTTGGTCACCGTTGGTCCATCGCCCAGCAACGGGTCGGCGTCTACTGTGCCGTCGTTCGCCTCAAACCGGAACTGATAATTACCTGTGAGCAGGCGTGAGTTCGCCGGAATGGTTCCGCTGAAGGTCACGCCCTGCGCATAATCACCCGAACCGGTCAGGTTCAGCACCTGCTCGGTGCTGTCTGGCTTCAGGATGCGTACTCGCACGAAGGCGGGGGCATCGCCGTCGCCGTCGGTGTACTTCACGCTATAAGTGAACGCCGCGTTGTGCGAGCCGGTAGCGGGCGTCACCGTACCGTTGCTCAGCACCGGTTTCAGGTTCAGCACCTCAAACGCGCCGTTGACCTCCGCCGCATCTTCCGCGAAGGGGTCGGCATCCTGTGCCGCGATGCGGTAGGTATGGTCGCCGATGGCAAGCGGCGCCGGGGACTGATACCGGTATACCACACCAGCCCGATAGTTCGTACCGCCAGTGGAGGTCATATTCACGCCCGTCACGTCTCCGTCGATAAACAGCTTGACGAACTTCGGCGCGTCATTGTCGGCATCCCGGTAAGTAACGAGGAAGATGGGGCGCGCCACCTTAGACACCTGCGTGGTCGCCGTGCTGCCATCGGTGGTCACCTTGTTATCCGAAAGCACCGGCTTATGGTTCACCGCGACGCTCTGCAGCTGAGTTGAGAAGGCACCGTTCTGGAACCGGAACTGGAACTGGTGCTGCCCGGGCGTCATGGGCGCTACCGGTGCGTTTAGCGTCAGGCTGTAGGTCACGCCGTTGCGGAAGTCCGCTGGCGTGGGGCTGGCGGGAATAGTCTCGTTCAGCACGTAAGGCGTGCCGTCCACCAGCACCTCGATGTTGCCCACCGGCGGTGTGCCGTTGGGGTTGGTGAAGGTAATCTGGAACGCGTATGCCGCATCGCTGCGTCCGCGCGGTTCGCTGTTGCCCGCAGGCGTGATGGTCACGCGCGGATTAGACAGCTTGTTGAAGTCGTTCACGCTGGGTCCGCTGAACTCGCCCGTCGTCGGCAGGCGAACCGTGTTGCCACCGTCGGATGCTACAAAGTGATACTGATGGACAGCAGGTTCAGCACCAAGCGTCGTTGCGTATTCAAACACGGTACCGTTGACGTAGTCGGGTGCGCCGCCGGGTACCATGTCGTACTCTGTACCATCGATCCACACACGGATGAAGCCACCGTTCGTGGCGACAGGCGCCTGTCCTTCAGCGTCCTTGTAAACGACACGGAAGGTGTAGAGCGTGCCCTGGTCGCCGCTGGTGGGTGTCACCGTTCCACCGGCTGGCTCTTCCAGTACCGGCGCGGTGTTCGCCACCACGTTGGGACCGGTCTGCCAGCCCGTTGTAGTCACCACCGTACCGTCGGAGGTGGTGAAGCGGAACTCGGTCTGACCGATGGGCAGTTTAATACCGGTCACCTGATACACCACGCCGTCCGAGTAGAGCGTGCCGCTGCCTGGCGCAATGCTCAAGTCACGCTCAAACACGCTGCCCGGGTCGGCGGTGTTGCGGTACTGCACCTTGATGAAGGTGGGAGCGTCGTTGTTCTTGTCTACATACTTCGTGCGGAAGGTGAACGACGTCGCCGTGTTCTCGAAGGTATCCGACGCGAGATAGTCACCACCCACATCCGCTGCGCCTGGCGCCCAGTTCACGTCGCCGACTACGGTATCAGGCTTCACCAGATATGGCGGTTTGTTCTCTACGACAATCGGTCCGGCGATGGTGTTTTCCACCACCACTTTATTGGCGTCATCATCCGGGTCGGTGGTAGCGTTGGCAGGCAGCAGCGTAGTCTCGCCTGCCAGCAGGGTGTTGGGGTCGTACGGGTCACCCCAGTTGTCCACAAACTCGAAGTAGTAGTGTCGCGTGCCCGGCTGCAGGACGATGCTCGGGTCGGAGGAGGTATCAAACTTATACACCACCCCATCCGAATACGGCACGCTATCCGGGCTCTCGCGCACCATGTTCACCGTGACCCACGTCCCGCGCGGCGCAGGGTCATCGCTCAGCTGCAGGTGCAGCCGTGCGCGCACCGGACGCTGGTTATTCGGGTCGGTGTACTTCACGCGGAAGACAAAGTTGGTTCCCTGCTTGCCCGTTGCCGGCGTGACCGAGTAGTCAGACAGTATCGGTTTGGTATTGACGAAGGGTCCCATGAAGAAGTTGCGTCCCTTCGTGTGGATACCACCGGCAGGCAGTACGGGGTCATCCAGAGGACGGACGGGGAACCGCACCGTGCGGGTACCGTCGTTTGCCTCAAAGTAGTAGGTGTGCGGTCCTCGCGGCAGGCGAGTGCGTGCCACGTAGACACCCGGATTGGTCTGCGCCGGGTCCAGCGGTTGCATGGTCAGATGGAGGGGATAGCTCTCGCCGGTGAAGTCGTTGCTGATAAAGACCTTGATGTATGCCGGGTCGCGGTCGCCCTGGTAGCGGATACGGAATTCGAACACCGTGTCTTCCGTACCCATCGCCACCGGGAAGGACTGCGTGCCCGGAGCGGTAGGACCGGGCTGCGGATGGAACGGTCCGTTAGGCAGCTGCTGGTCCGGGTTCCAGAAGACGGTCGTGTCGCCCGTTGCTTTGCGAACCGTGCCCAGATGCAGGAAGTTCGGCTCGAACATCGAGCGGAAGCCACTGAGCACTGGCGTGATACGGGGATGTTCCCCCGAGAACAGCGGATACGATGGGTCCTGCAAGGGGTTACCCGGCTGGAAGACCGCAGGCGCACTGTCCTCCGTCGGGAAGTGGTCTACCCCTGCGCGAAAATCGTAGCTGTGCACACCATACGGTGCCACCACAAACGCGTTGTCGGTGGGGCGACCGTATTTGTAGGGCAAGCCATACCGGCTATCGCCAGACTGACTGGCGTAGTGCGTTGGCTCCCAGACATATTCGTACACCACACCGTTGCGGAAGTCGTCCGGCGTCAGGCTACCAAGCGGTATCGGATTACCGCCCGCGTCAAGCTTGTACACTGGTACCATCCAGTGCGGTTCGCCATCGATATAGATGTATACGCCGCCAAAGTCATTGGTTTCCACTCTTCCCGTGCCCCACACGGGCTCCGCGTGTGGAACAGCGGTGTACGGCGGTGGCGGCATGAAAGTATCGGATACAAACTGATAGGTGAAGCTCCCGTCAGCCGCGTTCATTGTAAAGGAGCTGTAAATCGGCTGCGGCGGGATACCGAACGGATGTCGGTAGAGCACCCGGTAGCGATAGCGGGTAGAGCTGGAGCCATCGTCCGGCGCCAGCAGGTCCAGAGGGTCCGGGCGAAGCGGGTCTCTCTGCAAGGGGTCAGATGCTGCCAGCGCTTCGTCATCGAAAAGCGTCTTCACGCGCCACAGCTGCGCTCGGCTGAGAACATTCGTAATTTGCGGAATGACAATGAGCGTATCCGGGCTAAATGCGGCAGTAACCGGGTCCTGCGGCTGGTCTGTCGTCCAGTTCACCAGCACACCGAGGCTGTGCGTACCAATGCCGATCTGACTTCCTCTTATCGCGGCGCGGTATACGCCACCTCCAACCGGCGTCAGCCGCAACCCCGGCAGCCCGTTGAAGGTCACAAACACATCCAGGATGACCTCGTTGTCCGCGCCAGGCGTCACCACCGCCTGGAAAACAAACCATGTACTGACAGAGCCGTCAGCAGTTGCCCCCTGCTGAAGTACACGGTGCGGACGGACCGAAGTGCTACCCACGCTTGGAGCAGCCAAAGTGCCCGTTGCCCATGTGAGCACCCAAAGGCTGGCGAAAGCCAGAGTGAGCCACTTCCACCCGTTTCGCATGGTCTTTTTCTCTCCCTTAACCATTTTCTTCGCCAATCCTCCCCTTGCTTACCGCGTTATCACTACCGGCTGCACAGCGCGCGCCGTCTGTCCATCCTCCGAGGTCGCGATGACCTCTACCAGATAACCTCCGGCAGGCACGGCGATGCCCGCGCCGTCGCGTCCGTTCCATGTCAGATTTGTTACGCCGCGCGATGCGGCTTCTCCTGCTTGCAGGGTCTGTACAACCTTGCCCGCTGCGTTCACAATGCGCACCTTCGCGCTGGCGGTGTCGCTCAGAGCATAGCTGATAGATACTGCCCCACCACGCGTGAGCGTCACTCGAAATGAAGTGATGCGCAATCCAGCTACGCCGCGAGGCTCTGCCACTATCTGGAACCGTCGGCTGCCTGACGCGCCCGCGGTGAAGGTGTAGGACGAGGTCGCTCGTAGATCGCGGGTGACTTTTGCCTCCGTGTCCACCAGCTTCAGCCGCAGGGACGAAGGCACGCTCTGCATACCGCTCCACCGAAGCACCACCGCGCTGTTGGGTTTAGGTGCGGAGACCACCATCTCCCACACCTGCCGACGAGTGCCGTCGGCGCGGAGGTCCTGCGCCAGTAGGCTTTGACCATCCGGCGCAATCAACAGGGTTTGCACGCTCTCCTCCACCGGAGCAGGCGGCTTGGGCATATCATACATGTCGATGCTGTCTGCCGCGCGAGAGGCGGCTCCAATGACGGCGGTTGCATCCTGCTTGCCTTCGCTTTGCGCAATGAACTGCACCTGCCAGCGCACGGGAGCCCCGCCCAGTCGGCTGGGGAAGGTAATGGTCGCTCCGGGCGTGATGACGTTCGGGAATATCACCTCCAGATTGCGGCTGTCCACATATATCCAGTAGCCGCGCCCCGGCATCATCGGAGCGGAGGGATCGCTGTACAGCGAGATGGGCTTGTAGCCAACAGGTGGCGTGGTATCGTAGTAGAACAGCACACTGCGCACCAGACCACGCTGTACCGCCTCCGCATAGGTCATAGCCATGCCCTGCGTGACGTCGATAAAGCGAATCAACCCGATAGGTACCGGGTAGGGATAGGGATTCCCAATTTGCACCCAGCCCTGCGGCAGAGCCAGCCGCAAGGTGCCGCCAAAGACGTCTCCCGCAATCTTTGCCCCGCTCAGTGTCAGGGTCTGGTCGGTGTTGACCCGCAGCCAGTAGCCCTCACCAGGGCGGATACTGTTGACCAGCGCATAGCGTCGCTGGGTGGCGTCCCAGCGCAACAGCGTAAAGTCGCCCTGCTCCAGCCCCAGAATGGCTGCAGGGTCCGTGTTATCGAACGCGAACGGAAAGCTTACCATCTGGAAGCCGGTCTTCAGGTCCACCCTTGTGGTCATCGGCACGATCAGTGATCGTGAAACGCTCTTCGACAGGCTACCCGGCGATACGGTGGAGTATATCCGGTAGGTTAGCTCGCCCATCTTCTCCCCGGTCGGTCTCACGCGCCAGCTGACCGTTGCCACCTCGCCGGGAAGCACAGAGGGAACCGTCTTGTTCACACTCTCACCATCTGCGAGCGCCAGCCCCTGTGGAAGCGAAATCGCAAAGCTCACGTTCTCGAAAGTTACGTTTTCCAGTGCATTGAGTGAGCGGTAATTGGTGATGGATGCCCCGATGGTAAACTCCTCAGGCGAGAGCTGGTTGGCCTTACTGGCATCCAGACCGACCACACCCGGCGACTCGGTGTCTAACGCATAGCGCCCGGTGGGGTCGTTGGTGCTGGTACCCAAACCAATCAACGTGACGATAGTGCGCGACCTGCCCGGTGCCAGCGACTGTGGACTCCAATAGCACGCAAAAGCATAATCCGTGACCTCCAACTCGGGAATTGCCGTGAACTCCCAAAGATTCGCTGCCAGGCGAGAAAACTGGGCAATGACTACTCTGTCGGGGGTAGTCAGTCCATTCTGCTTGAACACCCAGCGCAGAATCGGGGCGTTCGCGGTGCGTCTGGGAGCAGCATCTACAAGAGAAGGCACCTGTCCACCTTGGAGGTCGAGGTCATTTTGCACGGGGAAGTAACCAGGCACAATGACATAGTGGGACGTCGGCAGACCAACCGCCCCCCCCACTTCTTCGTCTAGCAGCAGGCGCAAGCCGACGCTCTGCGCCGTCGTGCCTTCGTTGGTGATAGTCCACGTGATGCGCGCGTAAGCTCCCACCAGCTCCACGATTTGATCCACTCGGATGCCGGTGTCACTGTGCCGCCATCGCCCCACAATCGTGGAGCGACCGTTGCGGTCGGCATAGGGTTCGACACCATCCACCCAATCTCCGTCCTCGCTTCCCCAGATGACATCGGTCGTTTCCTCTGCCGACTCCACCCGCACCGTCACCACACCGAAATTACCGCAGGGATACGGGAAGGCAAACAGCAGCGGCTGGTTATCATCATCCGTCGTAAAGCGTGCGCCCTGCGCCGTGCCAAGGGTGATGCGCCCGATAGCATCGTAGTTCGTACCACCGATACCAACCTGTCCATCTAATCCGATACCGGCGGCTAAGATGCCATTGTTGATGTAAACTGCACGAAAGTCGTTGCTGGGCTGCGCCTGTGTAACAGCCGATAGAACGCCCAGCAGCAGCCCTGCCATCAGCACGCACGCTGTCCATCGTCGTTTGCTCAAACCGACGAGTTTCATCATCTGTCCTCCCTGTGTATCTTCCCCGTGTGTCATCTCTTTCTTGCTCACGCCTTACCGAGTAATCACTATCGGTGTCACCATGCGGGCACGCTCGCCATCCGGGCTGGTGGCTTCCACGCGCACCAGATAGGTGCCCGATGGTACCGCGATGCCCTTGCTATCGCGCCCGTTCCACGTCGCACTGTGAACGCCCGCCGAACGGGTGTTCTGCATCAGAGTGGCAACCGGCTTGCCTGAAGCATCGGTGATGGCAATCTGTACCTGCGCCTCGCCAGACAGCGTATAGTCAATGCTGAAGCCGCTACCACGCGTCGCCCGCACACGCACCGACGACACCCGCAGTGCGGAACGCACATCCGGTTCGGCGATAACGGTGAAGCTGCGGCTGCTTGCGCCACCGGGCTGGTAGGTGTAGCTGCCCGTGGTGCGCATCGCTATCCGCCTGCCGGTTACCTCATCGACCAGCGTCAGGCGCACACGTGCGGGCACATCCTTGATGCCTTCCCACCGCAAGGTTACCGGCTCGTTCAACTGGTCGGTCTCCACCTGCAGCTGCCATGTTTGGCGGCGGTTATCACTGCGCCGCACGTCCTGAGCGTACGCTCCCGCGCGTGCTCCCCAATCGGGATTGAGTATCCGGACGCTCACATATGGGCTGAGCGACGGCGGTTTGGGCACATCCTCACATCCATAGCCGTCTGCCGCCCGACTGTTCACACCGATGACGGTGTTGCCATCACGTACCACGCCAGCCACTGCCGAGAACCGCAGGAGCCAGCCACCGCCGCCGGGAAGGGTAGCATTCGCACTCACGGAACGCCCGCCTGTCGGCAGAGGCATCACAATTAAGGTGCAGTCTTGGAAGGCGCGCACCCAGAAGCCTTCCCACTTGTAGAGCACGCCTGCAGGCGCGGTCTGCCAGGTATACGTGCCGTTTTCATAGCGGAACAGCTGGGGCAGAATGATTTCCTTATCCGCCGCCTCCTGAAGGCTCAGTCGCACGCCGCCGCTGGTTTCCACCTCGCAGGCTACCCAGGGCACGTTGAAGGCAAACGGGTTGCCAATCATGTTCCAGCCTTTTTTCAACGGAATGCGGAACGGCACTTCCGGCGCAGGAGCACCTTCGGTCAATACTGCCGTGTCGGAGGGCAGGTCAATGAAGTACGCCAGTCCCAGCGGCGCCATCGCACTGCCGCCCAGGGGACCGACCTGCTCGCTCACCTGGTCGAATGAGGCGGCGGGGTCCTTCGGTGCACCCCACGAGCTGTACTTGGCATACCGTCCTGCCTCCGGCAGCCAGCGGAACATCTGGAATGCGGTGCCCAGCATCGTCTCCGCACTGACCGAGCGTGTGGGCTGACCGGTTTGCGGTTGGAAATAGGGCAGCGAAATCAGCGAACGCCCCGCCCGCAGCACGCGCGGAGACACCTGGAACGACACCTCATCCGTGCTGCTGATGGTTGGGTCGTTGACGTTACGGGCAGTCACGCGCACCGTGTGCGTGCCCGGTGCCAGCCTGCGGGTCAGCTTAATCGTTGCTACCACACCGCTGGGGTCCACCACATAGCTGTCCGCAATCTCGGTGGACGGTACCGCCTGTCCGTCAATCGTGATGCTTACCAGAGCGGCGGAGGTGTTCGTGACGCTGAAAACGAGCGTGGGCTTCAGCGTCTCAACGACTTCAGAACGTGCCGGACTGACTATCGCCGCTGAGGTGGCTACCCGGCGAATGGCGTTGTACACGTCGAGGATGCCGTAACCGAACTCGGGGTTGGGTACCGAGCGTCCATCCGCCGCAGCGGTATCCTGAATCAACCTCTTGACCTCGGTGGACCTGACTCCCTGGGAGAGCAGGATGGCTACCGCCCCAGACACATGAGGCGCAGCAAAGGACGTGCCCATTACATACCCATAGCTGCCGCCCAGAGTGGTAGTCAAAATATCGTCGCTTGGGATGCCAGTAGAGGCACTGTTGCCTCCCGGCGCCGCCACTGTGGTATAAGGACGTGCCTGCGAGTAGGCGGCGCGTTCCCGGCGAGGACCCACCGCAGCCACTGCCAGCACCATATCGCTCACCGAGGCTAAGTTGGCTGGGGTCACCGGTAGGTTCCCTTCTGCAAAAAAGTTGCCCGCTCCCGCTACGAAGATGATGCCCTGTTGAGCGCCGGAAAGTATCAATTGGTTAAATGGGTCTCTCAGGTCCGGCACGTCACTGTCTGTAATCCCTCCGAGACTCAAATTCACCACTTGCACGCGTTGTTCGATGCAGAATTGCACCGCCCGTATCAGCGCGTCCTGGGTAAAGCCTACCCCATCCGTGTCTGCGGAGGCTTTCACGGGCAACAAACGAACCCCTTCCCATGCCACACCCGCTACACCTAGGTTGTTATTGGTGGAAGCCCCAATAATGCCTGCCGCCGCGGTGCCATGCTCCCAGGGGGACATCCGACTCGGCGGACTCACGTCGTTGTCCTGGTCAGCTACGTCTCTTCCCGCGATGAACCTCTCCCGAATGTCGGGGTGGGTGGTTTCAAATGCGTTATCCACGATAGCCACCACCACATTCGCCTTGCCCTTCTGGAACACCCACGCGCGCGGCATGTTAATCATCTCGAGCCCCCACTGCTCGCCGTAACGGGGGTCGTTCGGGCGCACTTCTCTCTGCAGGGGATAATAAATCCTGTTCGGTCCCACGTAAGCAAAGAGACCGGATTCCTCCAGCTTTTGCACTGTCTGAAGGGTTTGCTCGTCGGTCACTGCGCCCTCTCTGGCACCTTTCATCACCAGGTGGTACACGCCTGGCACGCCCAGATAGTTGACCGTCATATCCATCTGTTGCGCCAGGCTCTGAAGCTGTTCCACGCTGGTACTGGGCTGCAGTGAAACGATGAGTTCTCCTGCCACAAACTGGCGCACCGCCTGTTGTGGCACAGCACCTGCGGTCAAAACACCTAACAGCACAAACGTCGCCAGAATGCCAAACATCCGCGCGCGCATTTTCACCTGACACCTCCGACGCATAAGTCGTCTTTTCCTGTCGTTTGTGACTTCTTCACGCGCCCCCTCTCCTGAGACGGGCAGAGGGGGCGCATCTATCCTGACCTGCCGTTATGGAGCAGGGGGAGGCTCCTCAATCGGCACGAACGAGAAGGGTTCGCTCCAGATGTACCGGTACTGTCCCCTGGTGTCGCCAGTCCACGGAGCGGGCCCCGGCTGGTCGTTGATGTTGCGTGCCCCTGCCCGCCAGTACAGGCGCTGTGCACCCGAGAACTTTGCGCGCAGGTTGATGTTGCGAATGGTTACCGTCGAACCAGCGGGCAGCATTACTTCGTTGGTGTAGAACGACAGCGCTTTATTCTGGAAGGTGGGGTCAGTGGAAACTTCCACCCGATAAGCCTGTGCTCCGGGCACTGCTTGAAACTCAAAGTCCACCGAGCTCAGGTTGACATCCTGACTACCGTTGGCCGGGAGCAGCAGCACTGGTTGGGCAAGCGGCGTAGCAAAGCCCGTCCATTGCTTATCGCTTTCACGGTAGGTGACTTCCTGCTGCTGTTGCTGCCCTCCAGTTTGCTGTCCGGTCAGCGGCGATACAAATCGGTAAATGAGCGTTACCGCGTAGCGATACGACTGTCCTGCGGTTACGCCTGGCATGTCCTCTTCCTCTTCCAGGTCAGGGCTGTCCACTTCCTGCCCCGGCGGAATGTCCACCCAGTTAACCGTGCGCGCCGCCTGCGTATCTATCACGTAGGTTTCGTTCGAGCGGGCAGACAGCACCGGCACTCGCGGGCGGGTGGGGTCCGCGGGTTCACGATAAATGTGGTACAGGATACGGTCCTGGTTCGCCTGAGCAAACACGCTCGGTTTCCACGAGATTTTCACTGCCGGCCCGGTTGGGTCGATGACTGCCTCTGCCTTCACGCTGTCAACGCCTCTGCTTCCTCCCTGTGCGATTCGGGTGGCTCCGAAAATGAGACCAGCTACCACAAGGATTTTGCCCAGGTTACTCAAACCGGCGGATTTGGGCTTGGCACGAGGCTCTGCGATTTTGACCTTACCCCTGTCCAGTTGCACGGTGGGAAGCTTGAAGACGGCACGTGCCCGGTCTTCGGGCTGGATGCCGAGTGTGCTGCTGATCACCCTGGCAATCGCATCGCTGGTGCTCGGACGGGTGACCCGGATGCGCCCCACAACATCTCTACCGCGCAACACTATCATCTCCATACCAGCCTGAATACCATTGCGGGTACCCCGGTTGAGCAGCACTTCGTCGGTGCCAACGGTATTCAAGACAGTGGCTTCAGGTATGGTATAGGAGGCAATCGTGGTCGCCGCCTGCAATGCGGCGTTGCTGATCGCTTCCCGGATGAGCTGGTCATCGTCTCCAACGTAGCCCACTCGCGGGTTGCTCTGTCCGGTCACAGCGGCGCCGTTGACGTCCTCACCCGACGCCACGTCGGTCACGCGCACCAGGATAGTGACCCGGGCGGTTCTTGGCGAGCCTTCCAGCGTGACCGCGACAACTTCGCCAGACACGATAGAGTCCACCGCCAGGGTCTTACCCAGTTTCACGACCCCCAGGCGGTCGAGTATCGGCTCTAGAGAGAGCTCCTGCAGCGCGTTTTGTACCTGCGTGCGTGGAAGCACGTTAAAGCCCGCGCGCGACAGCTCAATCGCCACCGCATCCGTAGCAGCGCGGCTCAGCAGCGCCTGCTGCAGCCCAGGACGCACGGTGAAATCCACCACCGCTACGGTACCGCGAGCCGCCTGTTGTGCAGCTGCAGGCACCGGCGTCAAGGACGCGATCCCCGGTACAATCATCGCCACGATCAGCGTCCAGCTCAACGCGCGAGCGATTAACCCTTTCCGGAAGCGTTTCACCTTTACCGATTCCCCCTATTCGTTCGTTTCATTTCGTCGATATCTCTTCCCCATATGGGGACGATGCTCCTGTGATTATCGTGTCAGCACCACAGGCACCACACTGCGAGCAACCTGCCCATCGGTGCCGGTAGCGCGTATCTCCACGGTGTATGCCCCTGCAGGAAGCGATACACCGCTGCGGTCGCGTCCGTCCCACGTGACCGTGTTGATGCCAGCCGACCGCGTGGACTGCGTCAGCAGCTCGCGCACCGGCTGCCCGTTGCGCAGCACTACCACGCTCACCGACGCCTCCGCGCTCAGCGAGAAGGAGATGGTGCGGGTGCTGCCACGTCCCGTCAGGCTCACGTTGCTGATGCGCAGGCTGGCACGCTGTTCGTTCGCCACCTCGATGCGGAACGAGCGAGTGGTCATTCCCTCGCCGCTGCGGAAGGTGTAGGCCGCCAGCGTGCGCAGCGAGCGACGCTGACCGGTGGTTTCATCCACCAGATACAGGTTCAGTCCACGAGGCACATGCGCCACGTTCGGGAAGCGCAAGGTCACATCGCTATTGGAGACACTCGTCGTTACCGTGAACCGCCACACTTGCCCGACGGCGCGGGAGCGTACATCCACCGCATACTGCCCCGCGTACGCACCCCATTCAGGATGCTCGAACGCCACCTGCACCATCGGCTGCCCGTCGATGAACGGCGGTCGCTCCACATCGAACAGCGCATCATACCCGTCGGCGGCGCGGCTTGCCACGCCGAAGTAGTTGCTGGCATCCATCACGCTGCCCGTGCTGGCGACAATCTGCACCAGCCAGCCGTCGGTCTGCACCGGTTCCGCCGAGCGGGAGAGCGCACTGCGGCTGCGCCCCGCAGGGTCAATCAGCAGGGTAACCGCACGGTTGGCACGCACCCAGTAGCCCAACCACGGCTGCAGCTCGGTCGCCAGCACATACTGTCCGCTCACGTACGTCCACAGACCGTTGCGTATCGCTTGCCTGGCAATCGCCTCCTGCACGCTGACGACGCCAGCGCCGTCGCGCACCTTCATATCCAGCCAGCGCAGCGAGAAGTTATACGGCACGCCAATCAGGTTCCAGCCGGGTGCCAGCTGTATCTCAAACGGTACGCCGGGATCCGCAGATGCCCCTTCCTGCGTGATGACCAGCGGCCTGGGCACATTCAGGAAGAAGGCGCGTCCCAGACGCACGCGGTCTGCCGGCACGTTCGGATACAGCACGTAGCGTCCCAGCGACCACGCGAACAGTTTGAAGTTCGGGCGGTCTGCCACCGGCACGTTCAGCACGTCGGCAGGGTCTTGCGTCGAATAGTCAAACGGCACGGAAATGAGGCTCAGCCCTGCGCTGAACGTGTGCAGTGGCTTCAGCGAGAAGTTCACACCGGTGGTCTCGGTCTCAGACTGCACCGTGATCTGGCGCGATTCCGGCACTGGCGTGAAGCCGCTCTTGCGCACGCGCACGGTGTACTCGCCCGCATCCACGCCCGTGATGCGCCAGTTGAAGGTATAGCCGTTTTCCGTCTGCGCCGGGCCGGTGGTGGTGCGGTAGGTCTTATTGCTGGAGACCACCTCCACTTCCACACCCTCTTCCGGCTGCTGGTCGCCCTGGCGAATGACCAGACCGGACACACTGCCCGGCGGCACGGGGTCGAGCTGGAAGTTCTCCGTGATGGTCTGGTTCGACACCACCGTGATGGTCTTGGTCTGCGGCGAGAAGCCCGCGGCGGAGGCGGTCGCCTGATAGGTTCCGCCGTCCACGCCGGTAATGGTGTACTGTCCGTTCTCGTCGGTGGTGGCAGATGCCACCGTGGTAGTGCCGCTGCGCACCGTCACCAGTGCGTTCGCGATAGGCTCACCCGTGTCGGAACGGGTGACAGTGCCCGTCACGTTACCGGGTGCAGGTTTCAAGCGGAAGTCCTGCGTGACCTCGGTGGCGGGCGGGATGCTCACGCGCACCGGCTGCGGCGGCTGGTCGGGCGAGAAGCCCTCCTTCGTCGCGGTGACATCGTATCCACCGCCGTCTTCCACTCGGCTGGTGGGGAGGCGGGGGATGACGTAGTTGCCCTGCGCATCGGAAACCGCGGTGAACTGCTGTCCGGTGATGACCTCGGTGGCGGTCACCAGCGCGCCCTGAATGGGGGTTGTGCCATCGGGATAAGTCACCCTGCCCTTCAGCACGCCCGGCTCCGCCTTGGTGAGAAGGAAGCTCGTCTCGCCGAAGTCGCCACCGTGTACTCCTGCCAGCGTTACCTTTTGCGCTGTGTAGCCCGGGAAGGCCGCTACCACCTCATACACCGAGGCGTCCAATCCACCGATATTGTACGTGCCATCCCTTCGGGTGAACGCGGTGCCGATTTGCGGTCCCGTGGTGCGCTCGTTACCGCCGCCAAAAATGGCACGTACCAGCGCGCCTTCGATGGGCGCGCCGCCATCCACATCGCGCACCGTGCCTACGATGGTGCCCGTGCGCAGCCAGCAGATAATATTGTGCATCAGCTTCTGCGGCACGTTATAACCGTAAGCCACATTGTCCAGAGTGTAGTACTGGCGGTTCAGTCCTTCGTGTCCGAAGCTGGCAAAAACCACTTTGCCGGAACTCGCAGCATCAAACCAGTAAATTAACCCTTGCACGCCGTCTTCGAAGGTCAGCTCCGTCCTCGCCGGGCTAAGCGGATTAATTCCGTCCACATACCTCTGGTTGGGACAGCCATCATTGAAATACAGGTTGTTGTCGTCGGGTCCAGGCTGCAGTTGGAAACCACCCGAAATGGGGGGAGAGTACTGCAAGGTGGATGAGGTCAATTGATAGTAGTTATGCTCGTTCCACGTCGTCCAGGCGAAGGGGTTCGCCAGCGTATTTCCGCCGCTCAACGTATTGCGATTCAGCGGATCCAGGGACGGATGCTGGTCATCGATGTAGCGCGCCTTCATCACGTTCGTATAGAACGCGCTTGGCTGCGTCCCGTTGAGCGTCAAAGCCCAGCCGATATCCTGTCCGGTGACATACAGCCGTCCACCTGCCGCCACGAAGTTGGTCAGGTCGCGCTGGGTGTTCAGGTCGGTGATAGTGCCGTTGCCTGCCCACACATCCCCTGCGTACGGCGCAGACCAGATGATGCAGCGGTCAGCGACGGTCACGGTTTGCGTTGCAGTGCGCGGGTTCGTTGGGCTGGGTTGCAGTTCCCGCCGCGGAAGATACGCAAGATAGACAGACTGAGGCACCGGACCACGGCACAAGATCCGCCAGATGTCGTAGTTCTGTGAGTCGCTGATGCGGGGGTCTACCGACCAGAAAGCGAGATTAGACCACGGTAGACCATTGGGCTG
Source organism: Bacillota bacterium (assembly GCA_023511455.1). Lineage (NCBI taxonomy): Bacteria > Bacillati > Bacillota > Bacillota bacterium. The sequence continues at coordinate 38,774 of JAIMBJ010000003.1, read as the reverse complement.
CCGGGTTCCATAGGAGCCTGGACCGAGCGCGTTCCACGTATCTCGCACCGGTTTTGGCTCGGTGTCGGTATCGCTGGAGAAGTAGAAACCGGAGGACGGCAAGTAGTTGATGTCGATGCCGGTCAGCCAGGACTCCACTCCCCAGTAGGTAAAGAACACGTTGTCGAGGGCAAAGTTAATCCCAAACCGCCCCTGGAAGAACTTCTGCCCCAGCGTGTAGTCGGACACGAACAGAACCTTGCTGGACGCGCTAAACGGCCTGGTGGAGAACCCCCAGACGTTGTCGTAAATCTTCCAGTTGGACTGCTGGGTGGGACGGAACGGGTTCACCGCGCGGTCGTAAATGATGACATCCACATACCAGTCGCTGGGGTTATCCGCAGGCGTTGCCCACACATTGGTGTAGATACCGTCACCAGCGACCTCACCCTCTGGCTCGTTGCCTCCTTGTGAGGCAGGACCGTCGTCGTAAAGGCGCAGCCAGTGGCTCTTGGGCGGATTCTGGACTCCACTGAAGGCGGCAAAATCGTCCGTGCCCGGCTCATACATCTGAGGTGGATAGCCGAGAAACCGGTTTGCTATCATGGTCGGGCGGCCAGGCAACGTATTGCTCAGGGTCACATAGGTGTTCGTTGCCGGGTCAATCGGCTGACAATCGATCTCCCAGGGCACTATGGTCGCCCGTACACCTTGCCCACCAACCGGAATAGGTCCGGCGTTGAGGAAAATCTTATGCTCGATGCCCTGCGCGTCTTGATATCGGCTATCCGGGTCTTTAATCTGCAGGTAGACTCCGGCCACTCCACTTTCCGGGTCTCGCGCCCTCACGCGAAAACGCACAGTGGTGCCTGGCAGCGAGACGCGAGGTATTACTTCCACAATCTCGTTTTCATTGACATCCGCTTTCAGGAGCTCCGGCGCGTTGACGTCTACAATGGAAGTGGAAAAGATGTCCCAGTTGCCCGTGCGGTTGCTCACGTGCGCGAGCTTGAGCGCGGTCGTGAACTGCGACCAGGTAGGCATCTCTTCATTTGTGCTGTAGGCAGGGTCACGCGCATCAATGCGATACACCTGCGCGGTAGGTTCGACTGTCTGCAACCCGGAGCCGTCCGGCAGTACGGTGGCGTCCAGGAAGTAGATGTCAAACGTGCTGCCCACTGCGTCGGGTGTGCCGTCGTTGTTGGTATCCTGCCGGTTGGAGGCGAATGCCAGCCACAGGAGTGGTCGGTTGACGCCTGTGATGAAGCGCGGCAGCTCGCGCAGGCTCCACGACGGCTGCTTATTGGTGCTGCTGACGCCGCCCGGTGCGAAGTCGGTTACCCGGCGCACTACCGCACTGGCTGGGTCGCGCGCGTAGGCGGTCACCGTCCAGATGTCGGTGGTGGGTTTGGAGCCTGTCCCCGCTGCATCTGTGCGGTCGGAGGTAAAGGCAATCAGGTTCCCATCCGGCGACCAGGCAGGCTCCATGTCGTTACAGTTTCCGTCGGTGACCTGCCGAATCACGCCGGTGTCCACGTTGATGACGAAGATATGGTAGAAGTTCCCTACCTTACCGGCAAAAGCCACCTCCAGCCCGCTGGGAGACCACGTGGGTTGCCGCACTTCGGTGAAGGGAAGGTCGGTTCGTTCGCGGGTGAGGCTCAGCACCGCCCCTGTGGTGAGGTTGCGCACAAACAGATGATACGGCGCGGCGGCAGAGGCGCGGGCAACGTATGCCAGTCGGTTCTGGTTGAGCGACAGCGCGGGTTCAATCTGGTCGCCGTCTTCGGTAGTCACCTGACGGATGTCCGTGCCGTCGGGACGCATGACGTAGATGCGGAAGTTGCTGCCCCGAGCGCCGTTGGTCGCGCTGACGCGGTTCGAGTAGAAGTAAATGAACCGGTCATCGCCAGACCACAGCGGTCCCAGCTCATCCGCTGGCGAATTGGTTAGATTGGTGGTCTGTTCGGGAGTACCTCTCCCGTTGAGCATATCCCAGTCGCGCTTCAGGTCGACGGGTACGCGATCCGGAGTGCCAACAATGGGAAAACGCGGGAAGCGGGGCTTCGGCTGCGCCAAAGCCACTGACTGGCTGAAGAGCACTGCAACGATAGTTGCTCCCAGCAGGAGCGTCCATGCCCGAAACACGGGCGATACCCAACCATTAGCGCCTCTCAATGCCATCCTTCCTCCTCACTTCTTGCGGTGCTTGCCGTCTTACCCACGATGATTCTTCGCCAACTCCTACAGGGTTCCTGCATGATTATAAGAACGCCTCTACGCGTTGTCAACAGCCCGCACAACACTTACGCCATTATTTCGCAATTTCCTGCTGCAACTCCTGCCAGATGCGCCAGCTCTGTTCACGAGTTTGCTCCAAATTTTCACGATTCCATACGACCCAGTCGGCAAAAATCCTCTTTACACGGGTAGGAAGCTGGGCAGCAAGGCGTTTTGCGATACCCTGTTCGTCCAGTCCGCTCGCCAACAGGCGCGCACGTTGAAACTGCTCTCCTGCTTCCACCACCACTATCCTGTCAAAATCGAGGTAAAGGGCACACTCTATTAGCAGCGGCACCTCCACCACGACCACAGCATCCGCCTGCTGGCGCTGAATGTTTTGTATCTCCAGATGCATCCGTTGCAGGATAAGGGGGTGGCTGATGCGATTTAACCGTCGCCGCAGCGCATTATCGCCAAAAACCGCCTCCCCCAGCTGCTTGCGATTTAGTTCACCATCGGGTAGCAGGTATCCCTGCCCGAACTCCGCCACAATGGCTTGCCAAAGCACCTCCTGCGGTTTGCTGAGAGCGCGTGCAATCTGGTCCAGGCTGAGACTGTGCGCTCCCCACTCCTCAAACCATCGCAAGACGGTGCTTTTGCCTTCGGCGATGCCGCCGGTGATAGCAACCAGCATGGTTACTCCGCCGGTGCCTGCTCTTGCTCATCCTCATTTTTTGACGAGGATTCGCCCTCCCCAGTTTCAAAGGTGAAGTTCTTGCCCACGACTTCGCCAATCGTGAAGCCGCGCGAGCTGCTGCTGTACTGCTCCATCAGGTGCTCTTTTTCCTGTTCTTCTCGCTGCTTTTGCAGGCGGCGTATGCTCAGCACCATGCGATGCTCGGCAGGGGTAATCTGCACGACCAGAGCTTCTACTTCCTGTCCTTCCTGCACCACCTCCGCCGCGCTGCGCACCCGTCGCGTGGACAGTTCTGCCAGCGGGATGGTGGCTTCCAGATCGCCCGGCAGGTCTACAATCGCTCCAAAGGGGGCGAGGCGAGCCACTTTGCCCCTGACCACCTGCCCGATCTGATAGTGCTGCTCCACATCCAGCCAGGGGTCGGGGATGAGCTGCTTCAGCCCCAGCGATATTTTACGCGACGCGGGGTCCACGCGCAGCACCTGTACACGCACCCGTTGCCCCTCGCGCAGCACGTCAGATGGGTGCTTGATGCGCTTCCACGACATCTCGCTAATGTGCAGTAAGCCGTCGATACCGCCCAGGTCTACGAACGCGCCATAGTCCACCAGCCGGCGCACGGTTCCCTCGATGACCTGTCCTTCCTGGATGCTGTCGAACACCTGTTGGCGCTGCTGCTCGCGACGCTCCGCCTCCGCCAGACGGTTAGACAGCACCACCTTGCGGTTCTTTCTGTCTACTTCCAGCACCTTCAGCGGGATGGTCTGCCCCACATACTTCTCCAGCGCGCTATCAGGCAAGGGGGCACGGCTCATACCCACATGCGAAGCAGGCACGAAACCGCGTACACCGACGTCTACCATGAAGCCACCTTTCACCCGTTCAGTGACCGTGCCATCGATGGTTTCGTTTGCCTGCATCGCCTCTTCGAGGCGTTGCCATGCCACCTCGTAGTCCGCGCGTTTCTTGGAAAGGATGATTTGCCCCTCTTCGGTCTCGGGCTTGAGCACCACCACGTCAACCTCCTGCCCCACCTGCACCACCTCTTCAGGGGGTTGATTGGGCTGACGGGAGAGTTCGTTCAGGGGGATAATTCCTTCCGACTTGGTGCCGATGTCTACCAGCACCCCCTTTTCGTCCACATGCACCACCGTGCCGCGAATCAGTTCCCCTCTGCGCACGGTGCGAGTGGCACGCTCCAGCTCTTCCGCGCTCATCTGCTGCACGGCGCGAGCGAATTCATCACGCTCGGAGGATGGTTCTGTAGCAGGTGTTTCCAGCGGCCGCTCTCCAGCTGGTGATATAGAATCGCCCTCGGAGGGTGGTTCTGGAACGGCTGTTTCCAGCGGCTCCTCTCCGGTTGATAATACAGAGTCCTCTATCGGTTCTTCCGGCATAATACGACTTGCTCCCTGTGTATTCACGGCGCTAACGCGCGCTATAGGTTTTGCCACCATGCATCCTGTTTCCTGCTTTTACTGGTTCAACTTCTCCATCTGCGTCCAATTATCGCCTGCTTCCACATCCACTTTCAGCGCGACGCGCAGGCTGGCTACCCCGGACATACATTCTCGCACCAGATTCGCCAGCGCGGGGATCTCCTCCGGCGGGGCATCCAGTACCAATTCATCGTGCACCTGCAGCACCATCTTCGCTTTCCAGTTCCCCTGCCGCAGGCGACGGTCGAGCTCGACCATCGCCAGTTTAATGATGTCGGCAGCGGTTCCCTGCAGGGGCGAGTTGATAGCTGCACGTTCCGCCGCCTGACGCACGTTACGGTTGGCATGGTTGATTTCGGGCACGTAGCGCCGCCTACCGTACAGGGTGGTCACGTAACCGTGCTGCCGTGCGAAGTCCAGCGTCTCCTCGATGTAGCGACGCACGCCGGGCAATTGGCGGAAGTAGTTCTCGATGAAGGCGCGTGCTTCCTGCACGGGCATTCCCAGTTCCTGCGACAAACCGTAGTCACTCATGCCGTAAAGCACGGCGAAGTTCACCGTTTTTGCCTTGCGGCGCAGTTCAGGAGTGACACCATCCTCTGGCACCCCGAACAACAGCATAGCGGTGGCGGCATGGATGTCGCGGTCCTCCGCAAACGCCGTCAGGAGTCTCTCATCGCCGCTGACGTGTGCCAGCAAGCGCAGCTCAATCTGCGAGTAGTCTGCTGCCAGCAGTCTGTTGCCCGGTGCTGCCACAAAAGCACGGCGTATCTGCCTTCCCACCTCACTGCGGATGGGGATGTTCTGCAGGTTCGGTTCGCTACTGGAGAGGCGTCCCGTGGCGGCGACCGTCTGGTTAAAGGAGGTGTGGATGCGCCCGGTAGAGGGATGCACCAGACGCGGCAGCACATCGGCGTAGGTGGACTTCAGCTTGCTCAGCTCGCGGTACTCCAGTATGCTGCGGCATATCGGGTGTTCTACCGCCAGCTGCTCCAGCACCTCGGCGTCGGTAGAGTAGGCTCCGGTGCGCGTCTTCTTTCCAGCAGGCAACCGTAGTTTGTCGAACAGGATTTGTCCCAGCTGCTTGGGCGAGGAGATGTTGAACGGCTCCCCTGCCAGCGTGTAGATTTCGCTCTCTTTCGTGCGCAGCAGGCTGTCCAGCATGTCAGAGAGCTGGTGCAGGTACGGCACATCCACTGCCACGCCCGCCAGCTCCATCCGCGCCAGCACCTCGGAGAGAGGCATCTCGATACGGTGCAGCACATCCGTGCATCCGATAGCCGCCACTTGCTGGTTCATCACCTGCTCCAACCTTAGGCAGGCGGCGGCTTCGGCGCAGGTAAAGGCGGCGAGACCGCTCTCAGCGGTGGTATCCTCTGCAGGCAGCCTCTCGCCCAGATAGTCCTGCACGAGGTCGGGCAGCGGGTAGCTGCTTCGTCCCGATTGCAGCACGTATCCCGCCAGCATCGCATCGAAAACGAACTGCTTCGGCTCCACTCCAGAACGGATAAGCACAGCCTGCAGGGGTTTGATATGGTAACCGGCTTTGCCGACCTGCTCCCCTTCCCACAATGGCGTGAGTAAGCCGACGAGACTGTTGCCCCCCTCATCGAACAGAGAGGCAACCGCTGAGCTGCCCGGCACAAAAACCGCCTCCTCGCGCGAGAGGGCAACCGCTACGCCGCTCAGCTGCAACTCCATCACGTGCGTGCCCTGTACCAGCGCACGAACGCCCACTTTCGGCGTTTGCAGGCAACGCCGTACCCATCGGCGTACCTCGTCTTCGGTGCGTGCTACGCTCCATCTCACGCCGACAGTGCGCACCTCAGCGGGGGTCTCCAGGGGTAGCGTGGGGGTCTCCATCTTCAACCATCTCGCGCGAAGCTCCGGCAGCCGGCGAAGGAAGGAGCGAAACTCCAGGCTTTCCAGCACCTGCTGCAGGCGGGCGAACTGTTCAGGCGTGGGTTGCCATCGGGGCGGCGTGTCGGGCACGGGCGCATCGCACACAATGGTAGCCAGCCGTTTGTACTGAGGGATTTGCTCGCGATACTGCTCCAGCAAGGCGCGCAGTTTGGGGTCTTCCACTTCATGAAGACGTTGCAGCAGGTTCTCCACACTGCCGAACTGCTTCAGCAGGGCTGCCGCTTTCTTGTCGCCAATGCCGGGTACGCCAGGAATGTTATCGGAAGGGTCGCCCTTCAACGCTTTGAAATCGGGCAGTTGCGACGGCTCCAGCCCGAACCGCTCGACCACTGCCTGCCGGTCGTAGCGCACGGTCTGCCCCATACCCTTCTGCGGCATCAGCACCGCCGCTCCTTCGTCCACCAGCTGCAGCGCATCCTGATCCCCCGTGACAATCAGCACCTGGTACCCCTGCTCGCGGGCACGGCGCGCCAGCGTGCCCAGCACATCGTCCGCTTCGAAGCCCTCCAGCGCGATGACGGGTATTCCCATCGCCTCTACCAGCTCCCGCGCAGCGGGAACCTGCACGTAGAAAGTCTCCGCCGTTTCGGGACGATGCGCCTTGTAGTCGGTGAACTCCTCGTGGCGGAAGGTGGGCGCAGCGGTATCGAACGCCACCACGATAGCGTCGGGCTGTTCGTCTTCCAAAATCTGCCACAGCATCCCCGCAAAGCCGTAGATGGCGTTGGTGGGGCGTCCGTCGGTGGTAGACAGCGGGCGCGTGGCGTAGAAGGCACGGTAAAGCAAGCTGTGTCCGTCAATCAGCACCAGTTTGGGTGCCGCACCTGGGTGCTGGCTCATGGTCGCGGTTTCCTCGGGATGTTTTCTGTTCAGCAGTATGCTAACGGTTTCGAGCAGTTTCTGTCAAGGGGTGCGGGATGGGGCAAGGCGGTGATGATGTTCCCGTCGGGCAAGCGGCACGCTCTCCTGCATCGCCCGCCGCAGGAAGTGATTGCCGTCGGCAAGCATCTGCTGCAGCTCATCAAGGGTGTAGGGAAACACATCCACCGCGACCGGCATGGGTCTGCGCGGCAGGTAACGGGAGATTCTGTGGTGGAAAGGCTCTGAACTCTCGCGCAGCATGAGCAACAGGTCTACATCGCTGCCGGGCACACACTCCCGCCGAACCAGCGAGCCGAACACGCGCACCTCCTCGACCTCGCTGAACTGCTGCAGCAGCTCCTGCGCGAAGCGCTGTACCTCCGCCCATACCGCTGTGTAGTCAAACCAGGTGACCTTCACAGAAGGCGATGACTTGTTGAGCATAGTCCACTGCCCTTTCGGCTTCTGCACGAGTGTAGTAATCCATCGGCGCACCGCCCGGGTGAGCGTTTGGGTAACGCGGCGGAATATAAAACTTATCCAGCTCGCGAGCGACGTCCAGCAGGTCGGACGGTGGCTGAAGGTCGGACGGAAGGCTTTGTAACAACGACGTGACAGAATGCCCCCAGGCATCCGCGCCCAGTTTCTGGTATACGGCTTTAACCGCTTTCTCCCCAGCCTGCTGTGCGGCAAAACACGCCCACTCGTAATCCCCGTCCTGCAAGGAGCGCAGGGCGTGTTCAAGGTCTCTCCGCGCTTGTCTTATCCAGTCCAGGTATCGCTGGGGCATCGACGTTTCCTTACAATTCGATGCGCTCACGCCGTTCTTCTGGAGGGTTCGCCCGAATCCCCTTCTCCACCTGCTCCAGTGCTTTGAGCGCGTCTTCGTATGGCTTGCCCTTCTGGATGCGCCACAGGTTTGCCGCTTTGCGCAGTTCCACCCGCGCCTCCGGCAGCCGTCCCCGTCGCCAGTATGCCATGCCGAGATGATAACGCAGTTCCGGTTCCTGCGGGGCGTCCTGCACCGCCTGCTCCAGCAGCTGCACCGCCTGCTGATACCGCCCCTGGCGATAGTATATCCAACCCAGCGTATCCAAATAAACGGGGTTGTTGGGTTCGGCAGCAAGCGCACGGTTTGCCATCGCTTCCGCTTCGTCCAGTCGGGTGTTCGCCTCTGCCAGCAGATAGGCGTAGTTGTTCAGCGTAACCGGGTTGCTCGGTGTACGTTTCAACACCTCTTCGTAACACGGAATGGCTTCTTCGTAGCGCTTGAGATACCCCAGCGAGTCCGCCCGTATCTGCCACAGCTGAGCCTCTTCCAGCGAGTTCAGCCGGAGTCGGGTATCCTTAAGCGCACGCTCCGCGTATTCCGCGCTGAGCTCGTACTGCTCGTTGCTGCTCCACAGCGCCAGTACCTGCAGATAGGACTGAAAGGTGGGCGATTGCTGCAGGTAGGAATCCGCCGCCTGCCTCGCGGCGGCGATGTCGCCGTTGCGCAGGTGTTTCTCCGCCTGCTGTAAGGGGGCAGGCACAGCGCCCGGCATCATCGCTGTCCTCTGACAGCCTGCCAACAGCGCGAACATGATGATGACAATACCGGCAGGACTTATCCAGCGCATGGACTAACCTCCCAGAATGATTGCCGCCATTGCCGACAGAAAGTTGAACGTGCCGTGCATGACCACGCTGCTCCACAGGGAGCCTGTCCGCGCATACAGACGCGCCAGCAAAACGCCTATTATCAGAATCGGCAGAAAGTTTTTGACCGACGCATGAAGCAGTGCGAATAGCGCCGCAGACAGCCACACCGCCGAGGTGAAGGTGGTGCGGTGTCGCAGCAGGTTAAACACAAAGCCGCGGAAGAATATCTCCTCGCCGATGGGCGCGGCTACCGCGACCACCAGTATAAACCCCAGCGTGATGATACCGGGCTGAAGCGTCTCCAGCCACGAGTCGAGAGCCACAGTCTGCCGCTCCCAGTCCATCAGACGTTCAAACGCGGCGGCTCCCAGCACCAGCCTCAGCACCCCCATGCTGAGCAGTTCCACCAGCGGGGTAATCAGAAACGCCACGCCACCCCATAACACCCCCTGGCGCACCGCCTGCCAGTTCCATGCCAAACCGAGCCTGTCTGTATCTATCCCGTATTTGCCCAGCGTATACCACATCGCTACCGATACGAAGGCGGCGTTCTGTACGATCAACACAAACAATAACGCCGCCCAGAACAATGGGGCGTTTCGGTCTGCGGTGTAGAACATACGCTCTAACGCGGGAATACTCTGGGGAGAGAAAAGCGCCAGCAAAAGTCCCATCCAGATGGCGACCGCCACCAGCGACGCGAGGGTAAAAAACAGCGCGAGATGAAAACCAATCCAGAGGTCCAGGAAACTCCATCGATCGGCGAGAAGCCCAGGCATCCCCCGACGTACGTAGTAGGTGTGCACGCCCCACACGGCGAGTATGCCCAGCTGCGCCGCCGCGTAAGCCATCAGCAGAAGAAGCGCAATCAGTTCCATGAACGCTGGCATTCCCATCAACCTCTGCCCTGATTATACCGCGTGGACGCGCAGAGGGGAAGCTGGGGGTTAGCCGTCGACATCCAGATACTTCCGCAGCTCACTGGTGGAAAGCGCGCCGGCACGCAGCACTCGCGCTGGGCGCACGGTCACGTCCAGCACGGTAGAGGGCACACCGCCGCCAGTGTATCCCGCGTCTATCATCAGTTCCACCTGTTCCAGCAGGCGAGGTGATACGTCCTCCACCCGTGAAGGCGGTTCCTCACCCGACAGATTGGCACTGGGCGCGACAATGGGTCTGCCAAAAGCCCGTAACAGCGCCAGCGCCACCGGATGGTCAGGTATCCGCACCCCTACGGTATCTGCCCCTGCAGTGACGACATTGGGTACCAGGGCGCTGCGCCAGTAGACGAGCGTCAACGGTCCGGGCATAAAGGCGCGGATGAGGGCTACCAGGTCTTCAGGCACCTCGCGCCATAACAGCCGCAGACCGTCGACGTCCGCTACCTGCACCGGCAACGGCTTGTCCGATGGGCGACCTTTGACCTCCCACACCCGACGCACCGCTTCCTCCGAAAGGGCATCCGCCGCCAATCCGTACACCGTCTCCGTCGGGAAGATAACCAGTCCACCCCGATGAAGAACGTCGGACGCCTGTTGCACCGCATCATTCAGTGAGTCAGGAGAACCCGGTACTACCTGTATTACCTGTGCCATAGTTCTACTCCTTTTGGCAAGATGAACGATACCTTCCCTCCACCACGCGCCCGATGCCTGCGAGGTCGTTGAGAATACGCACCGCCGTATATCCCGACTCTTCCAGCAGGCTGGCGACCGCCTCCGCCTGCCCCATACCGACCTCCATCACGAGCCATCCACCCTCCTGTAGATGGAAATGCGCTTCTGCCGCCAGCCGTCGGTGGAACTGCAGGGCATCACCGCCAGCAAACAGCGCGTGTGGCGGCTCCCAATCGCGCACTTCGGGCTGCAGGCACAGCCGTTCGCTTTCCGCAACATACGGCGGGTTGGAAGCGATGACCTCAAAGCGATGCCCTGCCAGCGGTTGCAGCAGGTCGCCCTGCAGAAAGCACACGCGCTCTGCCACACCGTGACGTTGCGCGTTCTCGCGGGCTACACGCAGGGCGGCTTCGCTGATGTCGGTCGCCCACACCCACGCCTGAGGCAGACTCACCGCCACTGCTACCGCAATACACCCGCTTCCCGTGCCAATGTCCGCCACGGTGGCCGGCTGTTTGGCGAGCACCGCTTCCACAAGCACCTCTGTTTCTGGACGAGGGACCAGCACGTCAGGAGTCACGGCAAACTCCAGGCCGTAGAAGCCCGCTTTGCCCAGAATGTACGCCAGTGGCTCGCGGTGCGCCCGGCGTTCCAGACGAGTCTGCCACTCCTGTATGATATCCCCGCCCACCTCCTCTTCGGGATGAGCGTAGAGATAGGCTCGCCCAACACCCAGCAGGTGCTGCAGCAGCAGCTCTGTGTCCAGACGCGGAGTATCCACGCCCGCCTGTTCGAGAACGCGCGTCCCCTGCACAATCATCTGGTTGATGGTCATTTCGCTCAAATGCTTCCAAGAGGTCCGAACTATTCTGCTGTATCAAAAGATTAGCACAAACCACGGGCCAGTTCAAGATACGGACATCCACGGTATCTGCTTGCAACCGCCAGGTTAATGTGGTATAGTAAAGGTGCAAGTAAATGTAGTATATCAAAATAGTGAAAGCACAGCACCTCAATGCAACCTCGTTTAGTGGTCGAGAAGCGAAAGGTGCTGTGTGAGACGAGGGGCTTTGTGAGGGAAGAAAAGGTGGCAAAGAAGCCACTTCAACATAGACGTTTCTCCGACCGCAGAAAGCCGGGATTTTTGTCAGTTCTGCGGCTTTCCCCTTCGCCCCCAAGGATAGCACATCACACTACAGACGGAGGAAGCGAAAAAGATGCATTTCACCAAACCGTCTCCGCCTTCGGATGACAAACGATGGCGGATTGTGGAAGCCACCATGCGTCGGCATGGGTACAGTCCCAATGCGTTGATTGAAACCCTGCACTCTGTCCAGCAGACCTTCGGGTATCTGGAGACAGAGGCGTTGGAATATGTGTCCAAAGCGCTTCGGGTACCTTTGAGCAAGGTATACGGAGTGGCTACCTTCTACCACTTCTTCACCCTGAAGCCACAGGGCGAGCACACCTGCGTGGTATGTATGGGAACCGCCTGCTACATCAAAGGTGCCCCTCAGGTGGTGGCTGCCATTTCGGAGAAATACCAGATTCAGCCGGGCGAGACCACAGCAGACGGCAAGCTGTCGTTGCTCACAGCGCGTTGTATCGGCGCATGTGGTCTGGCGCCTGCGGTGGTCTTCGACGGCGAAGTGGCAGGTAAGGTAACACCCGACGAGGCACTACAACGGATAGGGAGGTGGACAGACCAATGACCCCAGAGGAACTGCGTAAGCTGGCAGAGTCTCAGGAAGGGGCTCGCCCTGAACCCCGGCACCGCATCAAGATATGCGTCGCGGCAGGGTGTCTGTCCGCAGGCAGCGACCGCGTTCGGGAGGCTCTGCAAAACGAAATCGCCCAGCGCGGACTGGAGGGCGAGTGCGAGGTCAAAGGGGTTGGCTGTCTCGGATTATGTACGGCGGGCCCACTGATGCTCGTCGAACCCGACGGCGTGATGTATCAGAATGTCACCGAGACAGACGCTGCCGACATTGTGCAAAGCCTGGGGAAGAAGCCGGTGGAGCGGCTGGTATGCCCCTCCGATATGTCCTTCTTCACCAAGCAGTACAAGATTGTGCTGGAAAACAGCGGGGTCATCGACCCCGAGAAGATAGAGGACTACATCGCCCGCGACGGTTACACTGCGCTGGCGCGTGTGCTGGAAGACATGTCCCCTCAGGACGTGATTGACGAGATTACCCGTAGCGGACTGCGCGGACGCGGCGGCGCAGGCTACCCAACGGGCTTGAAGTGGAGCACCGTTGCCAAAGCGGGAGGCAGTCGCAAGTTTGTTATCTGCAACGCCGACGAAGGCGACCCCGGCGCGTTCATGGACCGCAGCGTGCTGGAGAGTGACCCACACCGTGTGCTGGAAGGCATGGCGATCGCCGCCTACGCGGTGGGCGCCAGTCAGGGCTTCCTGTATGTGCGTGCCGAGTACCCCCTGGCGGTCAAACGGCTGCGCACCGCTATCCGGCAGGCAGAACGCCTCGGTCTGTTGGGCAACAACATCTGCGGAACCACCTTCAGCTTCCATGTGGACATTCGCCTGGGCGCCGGTGCTTTTGTGTGTGGCGAGGAAACGGCTCTCATCGCCTCCATCGAGGGCAAACGCGGACAGCCCCGTCCACGCCCACCCTACCCGGCGGAGTACGGATTGTGGGGTTATCCCACCCTGATTAACAACGTGGAAACCTTCGCCAACGTCGCGCCCATTATCCGGAATGGGGGCGACTGGTTCGCCAGCATCGGCACGGAAAAGAGTAAGGGTACCAAGGTATTCGCGCTGGCAGGACGTGTGAAGAACACCGGCTTGATCGAGGTACCGATGGGCATCACCCTGCGCGAGATTATCTTCGACATCGGCGGCGGCATCCCCGACGGACATCAGTTTAAGGCGGTGCAGACCGGGGGTCCCTCGGGCGGGTGCATCCCCGAACAGTATCTCGACATGCCCGTAGACTACGAGTCGCTGGCAAAGGTCGGTTCCATCATGGGTTCAGGAGGTATGATCGTGATGGACGAAACCTCCTGCATGGTGGACGTGGCGAAGTTCTTCATGGACTTCTGCGTCACCGAGTCTTGCGGCAAGTGCGTGCCCTGCCGCGTTGGTACCGCGCAGATGTACCACCTGCTGGATAAGATCACCTCCGGTCAGGCAACGATGGACGACCTTGCCCTGCTGGAGGAGCTGTGCGACATGGTGAAGTACACCAGCCTGTGCGGGCTGGGACAAACCGCACCTAACCCTGTGCTGAGCACGCTCCAGTACTTCCGCGATGAGTACATCGCCCACATCGTGGACAAGCAGTGCCCCGCCGGGGTATGCCAGATGCGTCATTAGGAGGAGCATAGATGAATCAGCCAGTTCGCGTCAAAACGCTGAAGATAGATGACCGCGATGTGAGCGGTCGTGAAGACGAGACCATCCTCGAGGTCGCCCGGCAAAACGGCATCTTCATCCCGACGCTGTGCAACCTGGAAGGGCTGACCCCAATCGGCGCGTGCCGATTGTGCCTGGTGGAGATAAAGGGTGTGTCGCGTCTGCTACCTGCGTGCGTGACGCGGGTCGAAGAGGGGATGGAGGTGTACACGCAGTCCGAGCGACTGCAGAAGTACCGCCGCATGGTGCTGGAGTTGCTCTTCTCCGAGCGCAATCACATCTGCTCGGTGTGCGTGGTGAACGGACACTGCGAGCTACAGAGCATGGCGCAGATACTGGGCATGACGCATGTCAGCGTGCCCTACCGTTTCCCGCGCCTGCCGGTAGACGCCAGCCACGAGCGATTCGTGGTGGACCACAACCGGTGCATCCTGTGCACGCGATGCGTGCGCGTGTGCGACGAGATCGAGGGCGCACACACCTGGGATGTGATGGGGCGTGGTATAGACAGCCGCGTTATCACCGACCTGAACCAGCCGTGGGGCGAGTCCGAAACCTGCACCAGCTGCGGCAAGTGCGTGAACGTCTGCCCCACCGGTGCGCTGTTTGAGAAGGGCAAGCCAGTCTACGAGCGGCTGAAGAAGCGGCAGTTTCTGCCCTACCTCACCATGATGCGGGAGGAACGGCGATGAGCAAGAAACGCATAGCAACCGTATGGCTGGACGGCTGCTCCGGTTGCCACATGTCCTTTCTGGACATGGACGAGCGGCTGGTGGAGGTGTTCCAGCAGGCGGATTTAGTATACAGCCCCCTGGTAGACCTGAAGGAGTTTCCTGAAGAGGTGGATATCACCCTGGTCGAAGGGGCAGTGAGCAGTGAGGAAGACCTGCACAAGATCCGAATGGTGCGCGAGCGCACGAAGATACTGGTGGCTTTTGGCGACTGCGCGGTGACCGGTAACGTGCCCTCCATGCGCAACCCGTTCGGCACAAACGCGGTATTACAGCGGGCGTACCTCGAAAACGTCACGTTACACCCGCAGGTGCCGCGTGAGGTCATTCCCGCGCTCATCGAGAAGGCGCGTCCGGTACACGAAGTGGTGAAGGTAGATGTGTTCATTCCCGGATGCCCGCCTTCGGCAGAGACCATCTTCCTCGCGCTCAGCGACCTTCTGGCAGACCGGATGCCGGATATGGCGAAGCTGACGCGCTTTGGAGCGTAGGAGGTAGCAAAATGGCTCAAACGTTGACCATAGACCCGATCACGCGCATCGAGGGACATGCCAAAATCACCATCCAGCTGGATGAACAGGGCATCGTGCGCGATGCGCGTATCCATATCACCCAGTTTCGCGGCTTCGAGAAGCTGTGCGAGGGACGGCGATTCAGCGAAATGCCCGCGCTGACCGCGCGCATCTGCGGTATCTGCCCCGTCAGCCACCTCATCGCCTCCGGCAAGGCGTGCGATGCCCTGCTGGCGGTGCGCATCCCTGAAACCGCAGAGAAGCTGCGGCGCATTTTCAATCTCGCTCAGCTGGTACAGTCGCACGCGCTCAGCTTCTTCCACCTCTCCTCACCCGATTTCCTCCTAGGCATGGACGCCGACCCTGCCGTGCGCAACATTGTGGGCGTGATTCAGGCAAACCCGCAGATGGCGCGCGATGGCATCCGTCTGCGCCAGATTGGCCAGCAGATGATCGAGTGGCTGGCGGGTAAGCGCATCCACCCCTCCTGGATCGTACCGGGTGGGGTAGCCCAGCCGCTCAGCGCGGAGAAGCGCGAGCAGATGCTGGCAAGCATCCCCGAAGGTATCGATATCACCCAGCGCGCTATCGCCTGGTTCAAAAAGACCATGAACCAGTTCAGCGAAGAGATACAGACCTTCGCCAACTTCCCCTCGCTGTTCCTGGGACTGGTGACCGAAACAGGCGCACTGGAACACTACGACGGCGTGCTTCGCGTGGTCGATTCCGCCGGTAACGTCATCGCCGATAAGATCGACCCCAACGATTATGAGCATTATATCGGCGAGGCGGTCGAACCGTGGACCTACCTGAAGTTCCCCTACTACAAGCCGATTGGCTATCCCGAGGGAGTGTACCGGGTGGGTCCGCTGGCGAGGTTGAACCTGATAGACCGGTGCGGTACGCCACGTGCCGATGAGGCATGGGCGGAGTTCCGAGCACTGGAGCGAGGGGCGGTGCTCAGCTCGTTCTACTACCACTATGCCCGCCTGATTGAAATACTGTACGGGCTGGAGCGTATCCAGCAGCTACTGCATGAGCCGGATATCCTCGATACGCGCGTGCAGGCGATGGCGGGGCCCAACCGCAGCGAGGGCATCGGTGTGGCGGAAGCACCCCGCGGTACACTCATCCACCACTATCGCATCGATAAAGATGGGTTGATTACCTGGGCGAATCTGATTATCGCCACCGGACACAACAACCTCGCGATGAATCGAGGTATCTTGCAGGCGGCGAAACACTTTGTGAAGGGCGACCGCATTCAGGAGGGAATGCTCAACCGGGTGGAAGCGGTCATCCGCTGCTTTGACCCCTGCCTGAGCTGCTCCACACACGCTGTGGGGCAGATGCCGCTGCACATCCAGCTGCTCTCACCCACCGGCGAGGTTCTGGATGAGGTGAGGCGGTAATCGGATAGGTCTACCACCTGGAGGGCGAACCTGCCGGTGAGCCGGAAAAATGCCAAAAGGCTCGGCAGGAGCCTCGCCCTCCACGCGAACAGGTGTCCAGAGGCAAACATGTCCTGCCCCATTCTGGTCATCGGTTACGGCAATACCCTCCGGCAAGATGACGGCTTCGGCTGGTGGGTTGCAGAGCGTCTGATCGAGGAACCTGTGGAAGGTGTACAGGTCATCGCCTGCCACCAGCTGACTCCCGACCTTGCCGAGCCGCTCAGTCAATGCCGCGTAGCCGTTTTCGTCGACGCGAGAGAGGGTGAACCCGTGGGTGAGCTGGATTGGGAAACCGTCGCCGCTACACCCTCCGCCAACGCCTCTTTCACTCATTCCGCAGGTCCCGCCGAGCTGTGCCTCATTGCGCAGGCAGTGTACGGTTCGGCTCCGGCGCAGGCATACCTGCTCACCGTGAAAAGTGTGCATTTCGAACACCAGGAGAGGCTGTCGCCCGAAGTGGAAAAGGCTGTAGAACGGGCGACGGCTATGATCAGACGTTTTGTGCTTCGCACCGCTGGCGGTGCGAGCCAGCCCTCATTACCTCTGGAAGGTGACCGGCTGCTCGATTACCACAACGCCTGAGTGTAGTGGGATAGGGTGCGTATCGCCGCCTCGAACACTTTGCCCGCCGTCACAAAATACAGGGTCATATCGCGGCTGGTGGAGGCATCCGCCTTTTTCAGGTCATCGATAGCCCTTTGTTGGAGGGAACCCCGTCCTCTCGCTGAATCTCACGGGCACACCCATTCCGTCGCTCTAACCGGTATATTTTCGGCAACTGTGAGTGTCGTCAGCAGGAGGAAACAGGGTATCGAGGCTTTCAAGCAGGGTTTCCGACGGCTGGCGCGTAATGATTGAGACACAGCGTAACCGCGCCCATCCTAGGAGGTTTGGATGACCGTTGCTGATGCATTTCGTCCTGTGGCTAAACCGTATGCTCTGATATACGACATCGGTTGCATTCTTGCGGGCACATTGTTCATCGCATGGAGTGCGCGTGTCGCGATACCTTTACCGTTCAGCCCCGTCCCTATCACCGGGCAGACGCTGGCGGTGCTACTGATGGCTGTACTGTTAGGCAGTCGTCGCGCCAGCATGTGTGCGGTGACTTATCTTGCCGAAGGCGCAGTCGGATACCCGGTGTTTGCTAAAGGAGCAGCAGGAGTGTCGCACCTGCTGGGGCCCACTGGAGGCTATCTGTTTGGCTTTGTGGCAGCAGCGTATGCGGTCGGACTGTTGGCAGAGCGCGGCTGGGATCGCCAGTATGGCACGGCGCTTGCGGCGATGCTGATGGGCAACGTTATCATTTACCTGTTTGGCTTGCCCTGGCTGGCAGTGTTTGTCGGAGTAGAGCGGACTCTGGCGTTGGGGTTGTTGCCCTTTATCCCTGGCGACGTTGCCAAGCTGCTGGTTGCGACCGCGCTGCTGCCATGGGGACGGAAACTGCTGGCACAGAGCAGGCAATCTAGTGCAGATGGCGATTGTGCCCGCGCGCCAGAGCCATGAACGCGACCATCGCCGCCACCTGCGTCAGAACCGAAAAGGTTACCAGCGCGAGCACCGAGCGGTCATACAGCCAGCCCATCAATGCACTGCCGATAAACCATGCCAGCCCGTAGCCCGTGTGAAAGACACCGAAACCGGTGCCGCGACGTTCGGAGGGAACCAGCTGCGCCACCGCCGCCCGCATCACCGATTCCTGCGCGCTCATGCCGATACCCCACAGAATCGCCCCGGAGACGGCTCCGAAGAATCCGCCCAGAAACGCCAGAGGTGCAAATCCGGCGGAAATCACCGTCGCGAGAATCAGCGTGTAAAAACCGATGCGGTCAAAAAGCCGTCCCAGCACCAGCGCACCGATGGCATCCACACCCATCGCCAGCGCATAAAACAGCGCGATATGGCTGGATGCCACCACACCTGTCTTGCCGAAGTGATATGCCATCAGGGGGAAGTCCGCATAGCCTGCCGCCACCAGTCCGACCGCGCCCAGATACAGCCAGTAGGTCTGGCTGAAGCCGCGCGTTTGCAGGGGAACCGCTTTGGACTCCAGCTCCTGCGGACGGGGAAACTGCAGCCTGGCTACAGTGAGCGCCATCAACGCCAGTAACGCGGGTACCAGTAACACGGCAAACCCCAGCCGGTAATCGTTGCGATAGGAAAGCACAGCAAAGACAATCAGTGGTCCCAGCACCGCACCTATCTGGTCCATCGCCTCATGCAGACCGAACCCCCAGCCATGCCCCATCTGCCGGGTGGCGTGGGAGAGCATGGCGTCGCGTGCCGGAGTGCGGATGGCTTTGCCGAGCCGTTCCACCACAATCAGCGTGGATGCCAGCAACCAGTGTCCAGCCAGCGCGAGTAAGGGCACTGCCAGAAGGTTCACTGTGTAGCCCGTGAAGGTCAGCAGCCAGTAGCGGCGGGTGCGGTCACTGAGGTAGCCCGAGACCAGGCGCAAGGCGTAGCCTGCCAGCTCCCCCAGCCCGGAGACGAAGCCCACCACTGCGCCACTCGCGCCCAGTGTACCCAGGAAGGGTCCGGTGATGCTGCGTGCGCCCTCGTAGGTCATGTCTGCGCAGAGGCTCACCAGCCCCAGCAGGACGACGAAAAACACCGGGCGCGACAGCTTTTTCACGAAGCATACGCCTCCTCTGCCAGCGTTGGAAACAGCTTCTCGTGCAGGCAGTTCGGCTCCTGCCCCATTTCACCACCAGCACATGACAGGGCACGTGCGCGACAATCGAAGATGCCGTGCTACCGAACACCCGCTCGTGCAATGTGGAATGCCCCTGATGTCCGCTAGCCACGCGCTCGGTTTGGTAAAAACCAAGCCCAACAGCACCATCGCAGCTAGGTTGGATAGAAAGCAGGCGATCAGCATCCGTCTACCCAGAGGTATGTGGTTCATGCCGGTATCCACCAACACGGTGTATACGATGGCAATGGAGGTAGGCGCCAGTGCCACACCCGCAAGGAGCGAGGCACTCCATGCCCACCTTAGGATCCACCGAACCACCGCCACTTCAGCGACCAGCGCAGCCAAGAAAGAGAGCATTCCCAACGCAAATGCCCCCCTCCACTCGCTGCATAGCACGCGCCAATCGGTTTCCGCGCCTGCCAGAAAGGTGAGCAACACACCGCCCAGCCCTGCCAGAAAGTTAATCCACTCGTTGGTCTGAATATGTAGCAAGTTGCCTCCCAGCACGCCGAACAGGATTTCCGCCAGCGCAACGCTCAGCGCCAGACGGATGGAAACCACCGATGCGGCTAGCGCCAGAGCTACCCAGATAAACGCCGTCCACCAAACGTTCATTCTTCTCTACAATCCTCCTTATCGTTTCGGCAGAAAGTGCATCTGTGCGATGTCCTGCACATGTTTCAGCTCGCGCTCGACGGTGCGCTGTAACCGACGTAGCGCCTCCCGTTCCTCCTCACTCAAATTGCCGTACCGCTTCTCAAACCGTTCGGGGTCCAGCTCGGGCAGGAGCGAGTCGTGCAGGCTACCCAGCAGTAACCGCAGCCAGTAGTAAGTGGTCTCTATCGGTTCCGGCTGGTCGTGCTGCTTGGTCAGGTCGGGAACCAGGCGGCTGAGCGCATCGTGGTAGCTGTCCACCAATCTTTCGAGGGCTTCCTGCAGCATCCGCCACTGTGAAGGGGGCAGAGGAGTGAGCCGTTGCCCGCCGCCAGAGGGTGAGATACCCATCCAGCCCGCCTGCGTGATACGGCTGACAGTGTCTTCCAGTTGCACCAGCAGGGCAAAGAGATGTCTGCGGTGACTATCGTTCATGGTGCACCTCCTCGGCAAAAACGCCGTAGAGTTTGTGAATCGCCCGCCTCCAGCTGCCCACCTCATCGCCCCACGGCTCATGCTGGTAGCGGTAGTCGTGCTTGCGGATGACCTCCTGCAGCTGCGCCCGCATGGTCTGCCATCGCTGCCTCTCGTTGGCGATAAGCCACGCCTGTACTTCCGGCGTCGCGCTCTGCAACACACTCCGCAGGTGAGGCAGGCAAAGCCCTTTGCTTTCCTCATAGTGTGCCCGCCATTCTACCTGACGAAGCAGCTGTGTCAGCAGATTTGCCGCCTGCGCCACATCGTGCGCCTGTGCGTCACATAGAAGGCAATCCCGCGCGCTGCGCGCCCGTTCGGAGGGGGCAGTGAGCGATGCGTGCGCCAGCACGTCTTCGGCGATGATCGACAGGGACAGCACATCTGCCCGTGAGAGCACCAGCGCGGCGTGGTAGGTGCACAAACCCTTACCTTCGCGCAGAGATTGCCGCCATAGCGGGTCGTTGACATGCTCCCTGAAGAGCGCGTCTACCCGGCGCAACAGGTGCCGATGCGCCAGCCAGCACAGGGCGCATTCACCTTCCCGCAATGCCTCTTCCAGTGCCACCTCCGGCAGATGCATCATTCACCCTCATAAACGCAAAAATGGCTCACTGTTCACACGAACAGGAGCCATTAGCCAAATCGGCGGTTCGCCCTTTCACTCAAAGGGCGGGCGGACCTCCATCGCCCTCTACGTTGTGCGCTTCTATTATACCACAATAAGCCGTGGGACTGCTGCAGAAGTCAGAATTTGCGGTAGAATGTAAACACCAGTTATTTGGCATAGCTAAAAATATCCACTTCACAGGGGATGCGGTATAATGGAAATCGCAGATGCAATGTGGCTCTTGCCTACAACACAAAGGGGTGGAAACATGGAAGGCTCACGAACAGACTTTGTGGTGCGCCTGGCGGGAGAGTCGGGCGAAGGGGTGCTGAGCCTCGGTGAGATGCTAACGACGGCGTTAGCGCGATTGGGCTATGAAGTATACACCTTCCGCACCTATCCTGCCGAGATTAAAGGGGGCACCGTGCTGTATCAGGTGCGTGTTGCAGACCACGTGCTTCTCTCCTACGGCAGTCGTGTGGATGTATTTGTGGCACTGAACGAGGAGGGTTATCGTGACAACATCGCCTCGCTGCGCGCGGGGGGCACGCTGATTTACGACAGCGACAATGTGCCCACCCATGACCTGCCCAACCACCGCGTGATCCCCGTTCCCATTGGCACGATAGCCAAAGAGACAGGCTCGATACTCACCAAGAACATGGTGGCACTGGGGGTGATTCTACGCTATCTTGGCGCGCCGGTGGAAGCGGGCGAAAAGATTGCCGAGCAGACCTTCAAGCGGAAAGGCGAAGAGGTCGTGCAGAGAAACTATCAGGCGCTGCACGCGGGATACCACTACGTTTCCGAGCATATAGACCGGTGGACTCCCCTGCTCGCGGGCATAGACAGGGGCAACCCCGATCGCCTCATCATCAACGGCAACGAGGCGATAGCGCTGGGAGCCATCCATGCGGGGGTCGGCGTGTACGCGGGTTATCCCATTACCCCTGCGACGGACATCATGGAGGTGCTGGCGCCGGTTTTGCCTCGCTTTGGTGGAGTGGTTATCCAGGCGGAAGACGAAATCTCGTCGCTGGGGATTGTTCTGGGTGCGTCCTTCGCGGGCAAGCGCGCCATGACCGCGACATCCGGACCCGGCTTTTCGCTGATGGTCGAGCAGATTAACCTCGCGGCGCAGGCGGAAATCCCGGCGGTGATTGTGGACGTACAACGGGGAGGCGCAAGCACGGGTCTACCCACGAAGACCTCTCAGGGTGACCTGAATATCGCCCTGTATGGCGTGCACAACGAGTCGCCGCGCGTGGTGATGGCGCCGACCAGCGTGGAAGACTGTTTCTATCTGATTCAGCACGCCTTCAATATCGCCGAGCGCTACCAGCTGCCGGTCATCGTGCTGTCCGACCAGTCGCTGGCGCACCGTCGCTGTACCATCCCGAAGCCTGATCTGGCGCGCGTGCCGCGCTGGGAGCGCATCATGCCGGATGTCAGCACCAATGGCCATTACGCCCGCTATGCCATCACAGAAACCGGCGTCTCGCCCATGGCGATACCCGGCGTGCCACACAAAGCCTATATGTCGACAGGTATCGAGCATAACGAGTGGAGCGACCCCACCTACACGCCCGAAAACCTGCAGGCGATGAAATCCAAGCGATTCCGCAAGCTACAACACCTCGGCGAGCAATATGCGGAACAGTTTGTGCGCGTGTGGGGCGAGCCCGAGGGGGCGGACGTGGGCATCATCGGCTGGGGTTCCACCGAGGGAGTCATCCGCGAAGCCATTCAGCTGGCGCAACAGGAAGGCGTGAAGGCGGCAGCCCTGTACCCGAAGATGCTGATGCCCCTGCCGGTGAAGTGCATGGAGGAGTTCGCCAGCAAGGTCAAAAGGGTGCTGGTGCCGGAAAAGAACTTTACCGGTCAATTCGCCGCCTATCTGCGTTCGCAAACGAATATCGAACCGTTTTCCTACGCGAAGGATACGGGTTTGCCCTTTGACCCGGAAGAAATCAAAGAAGAAATCATCCGCGTTGCCCGGATGTGAGAGAGGAGACAGAGAATGGCAGAGACACAGACCTTATCCATACAAACCCAGCCCGTCCAGCGCCAGCCGAAGGACTACAGAAGCCATCTGGAGCCTATCTGGTGCCCCGGCTGTGGCGACTATGGCGTGCTGAACGCCCTGCTGAAAGCCATGAGCCAGCTGAATCTGGATCCCGACAGGACGGTGCTGGTCTCAGGTATCGGATGCTCCAGCCGAACGCCCAGCTTCGTGGCGACATACGGCTTTCACGGAGTACACGGGCGTATCCTGCCGGTAGCAACAGGCATCAAGCTGGCAAACCCCGAACTAACGGTCATCGGAGTGGGCGGGGACGGCGATGCCTACGCGATTGGCATGGAGCATTTCCCCCACGCCGCCCGACGCAACATCGACATCACCTACATCGTGATGAACAACCAGATTTACGGTTTGACGAAAGGACAGACCTCACCCACCAGCTCGCACGGCTTTGTGACCAAGACCACCCCCTTTGGCAACGTAGAGGGCATGTTGAACCCGCTACAAATCGCCATCGTGTCGGGAGCCACCTTCGTGGCGCGCGGTTACTCCGGCATGCCCAATCATCTGGCGCGCCTCATTTCGGAAGCCATCCGGCATCGCGGTTTCGCGCTGGTGGACGTGTTCAGCCCATGCGTGACCTTCAACAAGGTGCAGACCTACGACCACTATAAAGGTAAAGTATACGAAATCCCCGAAACGCACGACCCGACGGACAAGTACGCCGCGCTGCGGCTGGCGGAGGAAGAGAATCCGTTCCCCGTCGGCATCCTGTATCGGGTGGAGCGCCCCACACTGGATGAAGAACTCGCCCACATCCAGCAGCAGGCATATACCGAGAACGCCAGCGTGGAGCAGCTGTTTAAGCGGTACATGTAGGGCAGTGGGAGCACAGAGCAGGGGAGATGCTACAGCGCATCCTCCCCTGCCCTACCGACGAATTGAGGGGATGGGAGGCATCACTACTCCTCTCCCGTCTCACCGAAGTTTTTGACCAGCACGCCGAAGTCGAACAGCGTCACCTTGTCCGCCCCCGTCGGCGCAGCGAATATCCACGACACCGACGAGACCACCGCCACCTCCCCGCGCAGCCAGTGGTTCGCTTTCGCCTGAACTGTATACGCCCCCGCGGGCAAGGTCAATTCCACTTCCACCACATCCGTCGGGGCAGTGGTCTCCACCACTTTGACGTATACCGGCGCAGCGGGGTTACTCTCCGTGCCCACTCGCCTGGTGCGAAGCTCCACCCGCAGCACCCGCGTGGCGTGTCTGCACATTTATAAGATGGTAAATCTTGCGAGGTTGTATCAAGGAGGAAATGGGGTGGTTTTGTGAAGCATATTTTACATTCAAATTAGCCAGCAGACGGAGATGAAGCACCTTACGGATAACCCCTTGCCCCGTGCCATCGTCTAAAATGCGCAAAACCGTGCAAAGGAGGACGGAAACATGCGCACTCCCGCGCTGGTGATGGTGTTGCTGCTGGGGTTTGCGGTCCCCCTGCTGGCGCAGGGCATCCTGATACCCGTCGCCGACGGTTCTCCCCGTGATACGCGCGTTCCGTTGCCCTTCCGGGTGAAACAGCATCTGGTCAACGTCTCCATCCGCGACGGCGTGGCAGAAACGACCATCGAACAGACCTTCGTGAACCTCACCGAGGTCGCGCAGGAGGCGGAATACTGGTTCCCTGTGCCGGAAGGGGCGGCGGTCACCCGCTTCACGCTGACGGTCGGCGATAGGGCGGTAGAAGCGCGCCTGCTGCCCAAAGAGGAGGCGCGACGCATCTACGAGAACATCGTCCGCCGCCGAAGAGACCCCGCCCTGCTGGAGTTCGCCGAGCGCAACGTGCTGCGGGCGCGGGTGTTCCCCATTCCCCCAAAGGGCGAGCGGCGCATCCAGTTGCGCTACACGGAAACCCTGCGGCGCGAGGGCGAGGTCAACCGCTACCTGCTTCCCCTGCGAGCCACCCGCGCGGCTACCCGCCCGACGGACCCGGTGGGCTACGTGCGGGTGCGAGTGGAGATTGCCACCGTCGCACCGCTGACCAACGTCTACTGCCCCTCGCATTCGGAAGCGGTGGTCAAGCGTGAGGGAGCGAACCGCGCCACCATCGAGTGGAGCGCAGAAACCATTATCCCCGAGCGCGACCTGCAGGTATACTACACCACCTCCACCGAGCAGTACGACCTGCGCGTGCTGACCTACCGCACCACGGGCGACGGCTACTTCCTCCTGCTGCTTGCCCCTAACGGAGGCCAGCAACCGCCCCGAATGCCCCGGCACCTGGTGTTCGTCTTCGACCGCACGGGTAGCATGGGGGGCGACAAAATCAAGCAGGCGAAAGAGGCGCTGGCGTATTGTGTGCGCAACCTGCAGCCCGAAGACCGATTTAACGTCATCCTCTTCAACGAGCAGCCGCAAAAGCTGTTCGACGGGCTGGTACCCGTCACCCGCGAGAACGTCGAGAAGGCGGTGCGCGAAGTCGAGGCACTGACCGCACAGGGAGGCACCAACATCGCCGACGCCCTGCGCGAAGCGTTGCGTCTGTTCCCCAACGAGCAGAGGAATGTGCTGCAGGCAGTGGTGTTCCTGACCGACGGCTTGCCCACCGTGGGCGAGACCGACCCTCAGCGCATCCTGAGCGCCGTTGACGAGATGAACCAGAGCCGTCGCGTGCGCGTTTTCGCCTTCGGCGTGGGCTATGATGTCAACGTGAATCTGCTGGACACGCTGTGCCAGCGCAACCGGGGGATTGCCAGCTACGTCCGCCCCGAAGAGAACATTGAAGCGCGCGTCTCCGCCTTCTACAACGCCATCAGCGTGCCGGTGCTGGCAGACCTAAAGCTGTTCTGCGAAGGTGTCGATGCGTATGACCTTTACCCGCGCGACCTGCCAGACCTTTTTGCCGGTGACCAGGTAGTCGTCGCCGGTCGCTACAGGGGCAGTGGGCGTGGCGCCGTGGTGCTGGAGGCGATGTCTCGCCAGCGACAGGAGCGCATCCGGCACGTGGTGGACTTCCCCGACCGCGCCGAGAGCATGGACTTCATCCCGCGCTTGTGGGCAATGCGCAAAATCGGCTATCTGATGGACGAGGTGCGCCTGCGTCGCAATCAGGAGGTCATCGACGAGATTGTGCGCCTTGCCAGAGAGTACGGCATCGTCACCGAATATACTTCCTTCCTGATCGACGAGGACATGATTCTGGCACGGGGCGACGACCGACGAGTGTCCTTGCGAGCGAGGGAATTCGTCACGATGCTGCTGATCTCTGGTCTGACCCTGGGCAAGGGAGCAGTAGATGCCAGCGTGCGAGCTCAGGCACTGCAACGGCAGGGTACTGGAGGTGCAGCGGCTCCGCCCGCCATGGCTGGACTGCCGGGAATACCAGCGCAGAGTCACGAAAGCCTCGGACTGTTGGTTGCACCCGACGGCACAGCCCAGCGCGCCCAGCAGGTGGTGCGCAACATCGGCGGGCGTACCTTCTACCAGCAGGGCAGGCAGTGGATGGACAGCCGCTATCAGAGCGGACAGCAGGTGATTAAGGTGCAGGCGTTCAGCGACGCGCACTTCGCCCTGTTGCGCAGACGTCCTGAGCTGCGGCAGTACCTGTCGCTGGGCGAGGAGGTGCTGGTGCAGCTGGAGCGCGTAGCGGTGCAAATCGCACCGGATGGCAAGACCGACCTGACGGAAGACGAGTGGCGGTTGATCGAGGCGAGGGCGTAGTGGAGATGCTGGTGTCCGGCGTATCGCCCGAAGGGCGAACCTCCGGGGGAGCCGCAACTGTTGCCGGGCGACCGCGCCGGTAGCCCAGCACCCCAATCTAAATCGTTTAAGGGCAGGAATCAGACGCAGGCAGATGGAAATATTTCTTCTAAGGGTATCACGCTTCTGGGGTGTTTACCATGCGTTTTCCGTATGGACCTGCGGCTCTGAGTATGCTCGTTCTATCGATACTTTCGGCGGTGTGGCTGGCATTCAATCCCATTCCGCCGAAGAAAGCCACGCTGGTGATGTGGACGTTCGCCAAAACGCACTATGACGCCTACAAGCAGGCGATACCCTCGTTTGAAGCCAAACATCCGGGCGTGAAGGTAGACCTGCAGCTGGTCTCATGGCAGGCGGTGACCTCGCGCTTGCAGGCGGCGTTCCTCTCCGACCTCGATGTGCCCGACCTGGTGGAGGTGGAAATCAGCGCGGCGGGCAGTTTCTTCCGCGGACCACTCAAGGACGTCGGCTTCCGCGACCTGACCGACCGCATCAAGCAATCGGGGTTATACGACCGCATGGTGCAGGCACGATTTGCCCCTTACACCAGCCGCGGGCGCATCTTTGGGCTGCCGCACGACGTCCATCCCGTGATGATTGCCTACCGCCGCGACATCTTCGACCAGCTGGGCATCGACGTGAGCAAAATCCAGACGTGGGATGACTTCATCGCTGTGGGGCGAAAGGTCACCATCCCAGGTAAACGCTACATGCTGGAGCTGCCCGACAGCGAGTCCAGCCGTTTCGAACCCCTGCTGTACCAGCGCGGCGGCGGTCTGTTCGACCCACAGGGCAACTGCATCATGGACAACGAAATCGCGGTGCAGACCATGCTCTTTTACGTGCCGCTGGTTGCCGGACCCAACCGCATCGCCAGCGACCTGGGTGGCGGGCAAATCTTCACCCGCGCGGTAGAAGACGGCTACTTCCTGTGCATGATCACCCCTGACTGGCGTTCCAAGACCATCGAGGTGGACGTGCCCAAAATGCGCGGTAAGATGGCGCTGATGCCTCTGCCTGCGGTTTATCCGGGCGGCAGGCGCACCAGCACCTGGGGCGGCACGATGATAGGCATTACCAAACACTGCAAATACCCCGATCTGGCGTGGGAGCTGGCACTGCATCTTTACCTGAACAAAGACGACCTCGCACAGCGGTTCCGAGACACCAACATTTTGCCTCCCGCGAAGGACGCCTGGGATCACCCCGCCTACGATGAACCGCGCCCCTACTGGAGCAATCAGCCACTGGGCAGGCTGTACGCGCAGCTGGCGCCCGATGTGCCGTTCCAGTACACCAGTCCCTTTATCGGCACGGCGAAGGGCAAGCTCAGCGAGGCGCTGGTGGCGTGCGTGCAATATTACAAGCAAAACGGTGACAAAGGCTTCGAGGAGTTCGTGCGCAAACGCCTCAAACAGAGCGCAGACGAAGTACGAAGACTGATGCGGAGGAACCCCTACTGATGGCAACCCGACCTACCGACATCTCGATTGCGCCCGCGCGAGCCGTGCGCACCTCGCGCTGGTTCGTGCTGCAATATAAGATGGCGCCCTACCTGTTCGTATCGCCGTTCCTGATACTGTTCGCCATCTTCGGCGCGTACCCTATCGTCAAGAGCCTGATACTCGCGTTTTACGCCACAAACGGTCCGAAAAGCGCGGTGTTCGTGGGGTTGCAGAACTTTATCTTCCTGTTCTCCGACCGCGATTTCCATAAGGCGGTGTGGAATACTGCCGTTTTTGCCTTCTGGTCGGTGTTTCTGCAACTGCCGTTGAGCCTGGGCCTCGCGCTGTTGCTGAACAGCCGCTGGGTGCGCGGGCGCGAGATTCTGCGCCTCGCCTTCTTCTCGCCCAATCTGCTGGGGCAGGTGTTTGTGGGCGTGCTGTTCAGCGTGCTGTTCATCCCGCAATACGGGCTGGTCAACCGTTTCCTGCACTTCATCGCCGGCGTGCCGCTGGACACCAAATGGCTGGCGAACCCCAATCTGGTGATGCCTGCCCTGGTGTTGACGTCGCTGTGGATGTACGTGGGCTTCAATATGATTTATTTCCTTGCCGCGCTGCAGGCGGTGGATAAAGACCTGTACGAGGCGGCGACGGTGGACGGCGCCAACGCCTGGCACCAGTTCTGGGCGGTGACCCTGCCCGGCATCAAACCGGTGGCGGTGTTCGTCCTGGTGATGAGCACCATCGGCTCGTTCCAGCTGTTCGAACTGCCCTGGATTATGCTCAATAACTCCGCCGGTCCCGACCAGGCGGGTCTGACCATCGTGATGTACCTCTATCAGACAGGCTTTATTACGGGCGATCTGGGCTACGCTTCGACCGTTGGATGGACGCTGGCTCTGGGCGTGCTGATGATTAGCCTGGTGCAGATGCGCGTGACGGGCGCGTGGAAGGGGGGAGACTGATGAAGACTTTTCAGCGAGTCGCTCGCTTCGTGGTCAACCTGTCTCTGCTGGCTTTTGCCGCCCTGACGCTGACGCCGATGGTGTGGCTGCTGGCGGCAACGCTCAAATCGCCCGATGACCTGTTCAGCTACACCTTCTTCGCGCCACGCCTCAGCACCTATAACTTCCGCGACCTGTTCAGCACCGTACCCTTCCACCGCTATATGATAAACAGCATCTTCGTTGCCAGCACGATGGTCATTGTGCAGCTGTTCTTCTCCTCGCTGGCGGGCTTCGCGCTGGCAAAGTACGACTTCAAAGGTAAAAAGCCCATCATGATTCTGATGCTTTCCACCATGATGTTGCCCAGTCAGGTGTTGATGGCGCCGCTGTACGAACTCATCTACCGAATGGGGCTGGTGGACAGCTACGCAGGGCTGGTAGTGCCCGGCGCGGTCAGCGTGTTCGGCATCTTCCTGTTCCGTCAATCCATCCTGCAAGTACCCGATGAGCTGCTCCACGCGGCGCGAATCGACGGATGCTCGGAGTTCCGTATCTACTGGGACATCGTGATGCCTGTCTCCCGCCCGATGATTGGCGCGTTTTGCCTCATCAGCTTTATGGGTACATGGAACAGCTTCCTCTGGCCCCAGATCATCCTGCACAAGACCGAACGGTTCACCCTGCCCATCGCGCTGAACCAGCTGGTGGGGTTATATCAACAACAGTACGGCACGCTGATGGCGGGCACTTTGCTGAGCGTGCTACCGGTGATTATCCTCTTCATGTTACTGCAGAAGGAGTTCATTGCGGGACTGACCGCCGGAGCCGTCAAGGGGTAAACCGCTTAGCAGGTGTTTCAGCATGGTCGGGCTGCCCACCAACGCTAAGCGGCAACGGGTGTTTACCCTCTACGGTTGATGGCACTGATTACAGTATTTGACATCATGGCAGGTAGCGCACTGCGCTGCCTGCAGCTTCTTCACTCCAGTGTAACCTTTCCAGCCCCGCTGTTGCCCCAGTTTAGCGTGCGACTCGCCAAAATCTGGCGGATGCGGCATGGGCACCTTGTGGCAGTCCATGCAGGCGTTGCGCCCGTGACACACCTGACAGCTCGCGCCACTATCGGTGATGCGGCGGGGATGCTCCTTGCGGAAGTCCTCCGTGTGGGAGGAGGGGCGCATCTGGTGGCAGGTCTGGCAGGTGTCGGACTGGAAGTTGTGGCACCGCTGGCACAGCGCCGGGTTCTGATGCCCGACCTGCGCGTGCTTCTCGTCCCAGCCTTCGGGATGTGGCATCGGTACGCCGTGACAGTTCTGGCACGACTGCGGCGTGTGGCAGTGACTGCACAGCTGCCTCATGGTCTCTCCCGACCAACGCATTTTGTCGCCCAGCTCGTTCAACTTCGCCCCATGCTGTCGCAACCACTGGGTATCGTGGCGCATGACCTTGTGGCAGGTCTCACAGTAGTCCGGTGAGTGACAGGTGGCGCACATCTCCGGTCGCTCGGCGGCGTTGCCAAAGTGGAACTTCAGCCACTGGGCATCGTGTGAGCTGGGGCGGCGGTTCTGATGGCATGCCTGACAGAAGAACGGCTTATGACAGTCGCTACAGCTGCCGGGGTCTTTGCGCACCTCGAACTTGTGGTTCACGAACCAGTTCTCCTCGAAGTGCGAAGCAGGTTTCTCGGGCTCCGTCGGCGGAATGGGCGGCATTTTGGAGTTTGGGCCGATGCTGACGATATATGCCACCAGCGCATCTTCCTGTTCCCTGGGCAGCTGGTAGGCAGGCATGATAGTATGGGCGTTATGGGCGGACGGGTTGCGCAGCAGGGCACGCACCATCTCCGGGTCGCGTTTGCCTCCCAGACCCAGGTCGGGCCCTACGGGCCCGCCGCCGCCGTTGATGCCGTGACAGGAGTAGCACTTCAGCTCCACAAAAATCTGCTGCCCGCGCTGCTCCAGAGGGGACAGCCGCTCTGGCTGCGGCAGGGCTTCCATCCCCTTCACGTTAAGCGCGACGATCGCCAGCAGTACCAAAGTACCTGCACTCAGTGCCTTCAGTCGCTTCCTCGGTTGACGCTCGGGATTGCGCTCCACAAAAGGCACCACAAGCAGCAACAGCAGCAGGATGGTCGGCAACACAAACGAGCCCACGAACTCTAAATGAGGCGGGAAGAGGTTGACCAGCTCGTGCATCCATAGCACATAAAAATCGGGATGTGGCTTGTATGCCGTGTCTAAGGGATTCGCACGCGGCTCGAGCGGCGCAGGGAACCGCAACGATAGCCCGATGAGCAACACCGAGAGGATGAGGGCTCCCACGGCAATACGAGCGGTGTGGTCGGGGTATAGCATTTGCGTGTGCGGCACACTGGCTTCCTCAGTAACCTGCACACCCGGTGGCGTTACCCCCAGACGGCGCACCTGTATCACATGCCATGCAGTCAGCAGGAAGACCAGCGCAGGCAGCACAAACACGTGCAACACAAAGAAACGCATCAGGGTGACCGCGCCCACCGTGTCGCCGCCACGCAGAAAGGCAGCCACGGACGGGCCAATCAGTGGGATGCCCTCGGCAATCTTCAGACGCACCACCGTGCCCCAATACGCCTTTTGGTCCCACGGCAGCGCATAGCCGGTTAATCCAAAGCCAATGACCACTAACAGCAGCAACACTCCGCTAACCCATATCATCTGGCGGGGACGCTTGTAGGCTCCCCACAGAAACACCCGGACGATATGGATGATCACCAGCAGCACGATAAGCCGTGCTGCCCAGTAGTGCAGGGCGCGGATGAACTGTCCGGCAGGCAAATAATGTTCGATATATTGCACCGAAGCGTAGGCCTGGTCTGGGGTAGGACTATAGTAGAACATCAGCGCGCCGCCAGTGAGGAACAGTATGACCAGTGTTATCAGCGTCAACGCCCCGAAGATGTGCCACCAGCCTACCCCTTGGGGCAGAGGCTGCGCCCAGAAACGCCCCCAGGCGCTGATAACGCCGGTCTCCCGCTCCAGCCAGTCAAGCAGCTTGCGCAACATGGTTATCTACCTCCTTGCGACGCGCTATACGTTATCCAGGCGCACATACAGCGAGCCACCTTCCACCTTGTACGGGTACTGCACCAGAGGGCGTGGGGGCGGACCCTGTATCACCTTACCATCCGCGTCGAAATACGCGACGTGGCACGGGCAGTAGAAGGCGCTCTTACTTGCTTCCCAGCGCACCGCGCAGCTGGCGTGAGTACAGATATTGGAAAGCACCTTGAGCGAGCCATCTGTGCCGTTTACCACATACACTGTGCTGCGAACGGTGCGGATAACCCAGCCATCCCGTCGCTGATAGCTCAGGGTCACCGCTTTGGGTTCGCCTGCAGGAAACTCTTTGATTTCGCCAACCTTAATCCATGGCGACTTTTGTTTGCGAAAGGCAGGAACAATCACCATCGCCAGCACGGGAATGCCATACGCGAATGCCAAAACAGTTCCCAATGCTTTCACCAGAAATGCCAGCCACTGACGGCGTGTGACTTGCTGTTCCATGCTTGCTGCTCCCTCACTCCTCAATCCGTTGCCCCAGAACTGCTGTTCTGCTCCCGTTTTCCGGAACCCTCCCAGGCAAGCCAACCGGGCTTGTCTATCCAGATGTATCCAACAACGTGAACGGCGCTGCTAATTAGAGTTCTACATCAATATATATTTTATCATATCTAGAGGGATTCCTTCCATTGAGCCATTGAGAAAGAGGATGACAGGGGAGCCGCGGTCGCCCCTGTCGGTTGGCGACAGGGGCATGGCGAACGATTACACCCGGAACAGCTCGTAGGCGTGGCGCAGGGCGGCGAAGGTATCGTTGCCCTTGGGGATGAACTCGTGCCCTACCCAGCGGTCGTAGCCCGTCTCCTGGATGGCGCGGGCGATGGCGGGGTAGTACAGCTCCTGCGTCTCGTCCATATCGTTGCGCCCGGGGTTGCCAGCGGTGTGCATGTGCCCGATCCACTGAATGTTCTGGCGGATGGTGCGGATGATATCGCCTTCCATAATCTGCATGTGATAGATGTCGTACAGCAGCTTCACCGCGGGCGAACCCACCATCTGGCACACCTTCACGCCCCATGCAGTGCGGTCGCATTGATAGTCCTTGTGGTCGACTTTGGAGTTGAGCAGCTCCACCACCAGCATCACCCCAGCCTCTTCCGCCGCTTTGGCGACCAGTTTCAGTCCCTCAGCGGTGTTTTCCGCGCCGCGCTCATCGTCCAGCCCGTTGCGGTTGCCCGAGAAGCATACCAGATTGGGGATGCCATACTTCTTCGCCAGTTCGATGTTGCGGTGCAGTTCCTCGGCGATGCGTTGATGGTTTTCGCGCCGATTCAGCCCATCGGTCAGCGAGGCGTGCCCCACATAGCTGGCTATTTCCAGCCCGTGCTCCTTGACCATATCCAGTATCTCGGTCGGGGCGAGGTCGACCCCATCGTATCCGATGGATTTTGCCCCTTGGAGCAACTTCGCGGCATCGCCACCGATATCTGGTCGCCCGGCAAAGCACCACCACGAGAACGACTGTTTGAACGCCATCACCTTTCCTCCTGACGCACGGTTTATGTGGAGGGGGTTCTCTGTTCGGCAGAAGGATTCCTGCAGCCTCTCGTCTTGCTGAACAGTGTGAGGCTTTCGGAGACTATTCGCTCCCATCACGCCAATCGTCAGCGAAATACCCAGTTTCTGCCCTTTACAGCTGGCTTTTGGTGTAGGGTGCTACTTATCCGGCATCAGGCGCAGGGAGGGGTCTTGCTCCAGGTATTCGTGGAAGTCGATCATCTCATCGATGGTAATCGGTCCGAGTTTTTCCACCCGCTCTTTCTCCGAGGGGGTGAGTTCGTTGGCTTCGCCGCGCAGCAGTCGCTCGTTCCATGCCTCCTGCCGGATGAACTGCTCGCCGAGCCGCTTGCATTTGGGACACCGGTAACGGATATACACAAAGTTCGAGCCGACTCGACGCAGGTAGTAGCCCCGCTGCACCACATCCTTTTCGTAGATGCGCTGCCCGCAGGAGCAGAAGATACCGGTTCGCATGTTCTGAGAGTCTTCCATCGTCGTTTCTCCTTGTCAGGAGGTGATATGCCACATGCGCGGCACAAAATAGTTGCTGTAGGTGTTCATGGCGAAGCGGTCGGTCATACCTGCCAGGTAGTCGCACACCGCCTGCGCCAGAGCCTCCACACTGGTATTATCGGTCAATCGCCGCCCGCTCTGTGGTAACAGCTCCGGATGCTCCATATAGAAGCGGAACAGTGCCTTCAAGATACCCTTCGCCTTTTGCAGCTCCTTCAAGCCGATAGCCTCTTCCTGATACACCCGTTCAAACAGGAACTCTTTCAGCCTGTCTGTCGCCTGCTGTACGGGGACGCTCATACAAACGTGAGCGCACCCCAGGCTGTTTTCAATCACATCCAGTACCATAGACTCGATGCGCTCAGACGAAGTTTCACCAAGCAATTGGACGCACTCTGACGGTAAATCGTTCGGCTGAATGACCCTCGCCCGAATGGCATCGTCGATGTCGTGATTCACATAGGCGATTCGGTCGGCGATGCGCACTACCTGTGCCTCCAGCGTGCATTCATCGGGCAGAAGGTCGGCGTCGAGGTCGGCTCTACCTTTACTATGGTACAGGATACCTTCCCGCGTCTCGTGGGTCAAGTTCAGTCCCCTGCCCTCTCGCTCCAGCACGTCCACCACGCGCAGGCTCTGCTCCCAGTGGCGGAAGCGTTTGCCGGGCAGATATTCCTGCAACACCTCGTCCAGCGCCTGCTCCCCCGCGTGTCCAAACGGCGGATGCCCCAAATCGTGCGCCAGCGCGATGGCTTCGGTCAGGTCTTCATTGAGACGCAGGGCGCGGCTGATCGTACGGGCAATCTGCGCCACCTCCAGCGTGTGCGTCAGGCGCGTGCGATAGTGGTCTTCTTCAGGATCAAGGAAGACCTGCGTTTTGTGCTTCAGGCGGCGGAACGCCTTAGAGTGCAACACCCGGTCGCGGTCTCTCTGGAAGCAGGTTCTGACCGGGCAGGGTGGTTCGTGGCGCAGTCTACCACGCGATTGCGTGCTTTTCGCCGCGTACGGCGAGAGGGTCTGCAGCTCCCATTGCTCAATCTGTTGGCGGATGGAACCGTCCCGAATAGAGATGCTGGTCATGGAATAAACACTCAGCACTGAGTTCGGCAACACTCATAGTATACCGTATGATGCACGCAAGCGCAACGCAGGACGGGCTACGCCCCCCGCAGGAGATCCCTGCCGCGAAGGAGAATGAGTTGTTGAGGGTACGGTGTACAGTCCCCGGCTAACAACGGCGTTAGGGAGGAGAAACGGAAGATGGTTATCGGTGTGCCGCGAGAGATTAAGGACAGCGAGTACCGCGTGGCAATGGTGCCTGCGGGCGTGGAGATATTGACCAAAGCAGGGCATACGGTGCTTCTCGAATCGGGCGCGGGCAAAGGCACCGGCATCACCGACGAAGAGTATGCACAGGCTGGCGCTCGAATCGTGCCCGATGCGCAAACCGTATACGCGCAGGCGGATATGGTGGTGAAGGTCAAGGAACCTTTGCCACAGGAATACCCTCTCATGCGCCCCGGACAGGTTCTGTTCACCTATTTCCACTTTGCGGCTGATGAGGGCTTGACACAGGCGATGATACGCAGCGGGGCGGTGTGCATCGCCTACGAGACCATCCAGCTGGACGACGGATCGCTGCCGCTACTGATTCCGATGAGCGAAATCGCCGGGCGGATGGCGATTCAGGAGGGGGCGAAGTATCTGGAGCGACCGATGGAAGGGCGCGGTATCCTGCTTTCCGGCGTGCCCGGGGTGCGCCCCGCGCATGTGCTGGTACTCGGCGGCGGCGTAGCAGGCACGAACGCGGCGAAGATAGCCGCAGGCATTGGCGCGAACGTCACGGTGATGGACATCAACACCGCCCGCCTGCGGGTGCTGGAAGACATCCTGCCCAAGAACGTGGACACGCTGATGTCCAACGCCTACAACATCCGCGAGGAGCTGCGCCGCGCGGACCTGGTCATCGGAGCGGCACTGCGTCCGGGGGCGCGTGCGCCCATTCTCATCACACGCGACATGCTGTCGCTGATGAAGCCGGGCGCGGTGATTGTGGACATCAGCATCGATCAGGGCGGCATCGCCGAAACGTCTAAACCCACCACCCATTCGCATCCAACCTACACGGTGGACAGCATCATCCACTATTGTGTGACAAACATGCCCGGTGCGGTGCCCGGTACCAGCACCTACGCCCTGACCAATGAGACCACCCGCTGGGTGCTGGAGCTGGCGAATCTCGGCTGGCGGGAGGCGGCACGCAAGCATCCACCTCTGCAGCGTGGGCTCAATATCGTGGATGGCAAAGTGACTTATGCTGCGATTGCGGAGCTGTTCGGGCTGACCTATACACCGGTGGAAGCCGTGCTGTGACTGTCTCTGCAAAGACCAGTTCGCTATCAGCAGGACCGAAGGGCAGGCTACCGCGCGTAGCCCGCCCACTAACCTTTATCCTACACCGTGACCGGCATTCCGTTTTGTGCGGCGGACTTCCACGCGGCTTCGGTCATCTCGATGACGCGCAGCCCACACTCCGGTGGCGACTCCACCGGCACCCCCTTCAGGATGGCATCGACAAAGTTGCGTCCGGGGCTGCTGCCAGCGGGCATGTCCTTCTCGGTCAGGTCGTGTCGCTTACCTGCAGCGTCCACGAACTGCAGGTGTCCGTTCCGGTACAGGAACATACCCTCACTGCACCAGAAGGTGATGTCTTCATGCCAGGTGGGGGCGTTGCCCACGATGGAGATGTTGCCCAGCGCACCGTTGCGGAACTTGATGGACAGTGCGCTGTTGATATCCACCTTCGACTCGAAGTTCTCCGTGAAGGCGGTGACCGTCTGTACCGTCAGCCCGGTAGTCCACAGGATAATGTCTACCAGATGGCTGCCCGAGTCGTTCAGCTGTCCGCCTCCGGAGAGCTCGGGGTCCTGACGCCAGGTGCCCATCGTGCCCTTGTACCAGCCCTGGCACTGCAGCGCGGAGATGAACTGCACCTCGCCCACTTTACCGGATTCGATGCTCTGCTTGATGTAGCGGAACTGCGGTGCGTAGTGACGCTGGTAGGAAACCAGCCCTACCTTGCCCGTCTCCGTAAAGCGATTGACCAGAATCTTTGCGTGCTCGATGGTGCATACCATCGGTTTCTCAATCAACACGTGCAGCCCTTTGTCCAGCGCGTCCATCGCCTGCTGGAAGTGCTGCGTATGTGGCGTGATGATGGCCACCGCGTCCATCGCCACCTTTTCCAGCATTTCGCGGTAGTCCTTAAAAACGGGTACCTCTTTCAGGGAGGGAAAAGCCTCCATGCATCGCTTGATTTGCTCGTCGCTGGGGTCGCACAGCGCGACGATTTGCGCTTCGGGAACGCTGGTGAAGAAAACCTTCATGTGGGAGCGAGCCATGCCGCCACACCCAATGAAACCAATCCGTACCTTTCCTGCCATTCGTCACTCTCCTCCAAAACGGTGTTATTACCAGATTACTGAAGGCGGAGGCGAATATCCTGCGCTGCGGGAGAACCTTCGCAGGGGAAGCCGGAATGTTCACAAAACCACAGAGCCAATACCAGCGCGAACAACCCACTACCAATCCAAAGCCCTCTTCGCCAGCGCATGACTCTTATCCCCGGCGGATTGCCTGATGTATCGCCACGACCTGCGTCAGTAAAACTTCCAGTTCCCGCAGAGGAAACATGGTGGCGGGGTCGGACAACCCCTGGTCAGGTTCGGGATGCACCTCCATAAAGAGGGCATCGATACCCACCGCGACAGCCGCCCGCACCAGATGGGGAATGAACTCACGCCTGCCGCCGCTGCGTGCGCCTGCGCCACCCGGCAACTGCACGCTGTGCGTCGCGTCAAATACCACCGGTGTACCCAGTGCACGCATCTGGGGCAGCGCGGTGAAGTCTACCACCAGCGTGTTATAGCCGAAGGAGACGCCGCGTTCGGTCAGCATCACACCCGTTGCGCCACTCTCGCGCAGCTTCTCCACCACGTGGCGCATATCCCACGGCGCCATGAACTGACCCTTCTTCACGTTCACCGGCTTGCCGGAGCGAGCGGCGGCGACCAGCAAATCGGTCTGCCTGCACAGAAAAGCAGGTATCTGTAGCAGGTCTACCACTTCGGCGGCGCGTTCTGCCTGCCATGGCTCGTGGATGTCGGTGGTTACCGGCACTCCGACCTGTTGTTTGACCGATGCCAGCACGCGCAAGCCCTGCTCGATACCCAGTCCCCGGAAGGAATGCAGCGAGGTGCGGTTGGCTTTGTCAAAAGAGGCTTTGAAAATGCAGGGAATACCTACACGCTCGCAGATGGCTTTCAGTTCATGGGCAATCTGCAGGCACAGTGCCTCGCTCTCGATGACGCACGGTCCGGCGATCAGCGCAGGCACTCCTGCGCCGATAACTACTTTGTCGACATGTACTGGGGTAACAACCTGTCCGTCCATGTCTATATGATAGCAACACCGGGCGACAGGTGCAAGCGATGGAACGGATGCCAGGGAGCAACCTGTTGTTACCAATGGCGAGTCACATTTAATTCCCAGTTTGAAATGTCACATATCCAAACGCTTCGATGGTATCACAG